>PHAV01000020.1 GCA_002841765.1 Deltaproteobacteria bacterium HGW-Deltaproteobacteria-4
GTTTCACCGTTTCCAGAATTCAATGTGAACCGCCGTATACGGAACCGTACGTACGGTGGTGTGGGAGGACGGCGGGAGTAATTCCGCCTCCTACCCGATCCCATGATTATACTTTCGCTTGACCGTTCTTCGCTCTGCCGTTAAGGTACCGATTGTGCCGGAGGAGAAGAGCATGAGTGAGTTTTTTGAGATTGTCGATGCTGATGATCAGGTTATCGGGATGGCGTTACGCTCCGAGTGCCACGGCAATCCACAATTGATTCATCGTGTCGCACATGTCCTGATCTTTGATCGTCAGGGCAGGCTTCTGCTGCAAAAGCGCTCTATGAACAAAGATGTGCAACCAGGGAAATGGGATACCAGCGTCGGAGGTCATCTTGACCCGGGTGAGAGCTATGCCGCTGCAGCCAAAAGAGAGATGTTTGAAGAACTCGGGATCGCCGGTCTCTCCCTGACTTTTCTTTATGCTTATCCGATGCGCAACGACTTCGAGTCAGAGAATGTTGCCACTTTTATCGCTTGTCACGACGGCCCGTTCCCTTTCTCTGTGGATGAAATTGACGAAGTGAGATTCTGGACAGCGCAAGAGATTGACGCCGCGTTGTCCAGCGGTATACTCACCCCGAACTTAGAGGATGAATGGGCGCGCTGGCAGGGGCATCCGTCTCTCTGAGCCGGGAGAGTGCTCTTTTTATGGGCAGCAAAATCATCACCGTCTACTTTTTAGGCGTATCCCAGCCTTTTTTGAGGTCACAATTCCCTGAATTTCTTTAAAATCAGGGAGTTATTTTTCTGGTAAATTTCGGCAAGGTCTTTGCTCTAGTAAGGTGATAACGAGCCAATTGACACGGGAGGCTATGACAATGCGTAAAGTTGAGGCAATTATCAAACCGTTCAAACTCGACGAAGTCAAAGAGGCTTTGAACGAGATCGGTATTCAAGGGATCACGGTTTGTGAAGTCAAGGGTTTCGGTCGCCAGAAAGGGCATACCGAACTCTATCGCGGCGCTGAATATGTCGTCGACTTTATCCCCAAGATCAAGATGGAGATCATTGTCAGCGATGAGATGGTGGCTAAGGTTGTTGACACCATTGCCGAAGCCGCTCGCACCGGACGCATCGGCGATGGCAAAATCTTTGTCACCCCGGTCGATGAAGTTGTCCGGATCCGGACCGGCGAACGCGGTAACGACGCTCTCTAGGAAATTTTGTATTTTAGCTGCCGGAGTTCTGCGAGATTCTTGTTCGTGGTCTCTTCGGCCATCATTTAACCACCATCCTGACACCTTATGAAGGAGAGTTCCATGACTGGTAAAGAAGTCGTCGAGTTCGCAAAGAAGCATGACTGCAAAATGGTCGATTACAAGTTTCTCGATTTTATCGGGATCTGGCAGCATTTCAGCCAGCCGATCAGCATGTTCAGTGAAGAGACTTTTGAAGAAGGAATCGGTTTTGATGGTTCCTCGATCCGTGGCTGGCAGCCGATCCACAACAGCGACATGCTCCTCCTCCCGGATCCGACCACAGCCAAGATCGATCCCTTTCCCAAGACCTCGACCCTGAGCCTGATCTGCAACATCATCGATCCCTTCACCCGTGAAGGCTATACCCGCGATCCCCGCTTTGTAGCGCAAAAGGCCGAAGCTTATCTAAAGTCGAGCGGCATTGCTGATACCTGCTACTTCGGACCGGAGCCGGAATTCTTCATCTTTGACGACGTCCGTTACTCTTCGAGCGCCAATCAGTCCTTCTATTCCGTCGATTCGATCGAAGGCGCCTGGAACAGCGGTCGCGAAGAGTTCCCTAATCTCGGCTATAAGCCGGGCTTCAAGGGCGGCTACTTCCCGGTCGCTCCGACCGACTCCCTCGTCGATCTTCGTAACGAGATGGTCGAAGTCCTCCAGAGCGTCGGCATGCAGATCGAAGCGGCGCACCACGAAGTTGCCACCGGCGGCCAGTGCGAAATCGACATGCGTTTCGACAGCCTGATGAAGATGGCCGACACCCTGCAGTGGTTCAAGTACATTGTCCGTAACGTTGCCTTCCGCAACGGCAAGACCGTCACCTTTATGCCGAAACCCCTCTTCGGCGACAACGGCTCGGGGATGCACTGCCACATGTCCCTGTGGAAAGACGGCAAGAACCTCTTTGTCGGCGACGGCTACGGCGGCCTCTCCAAGATGGCCATCTACTACATCGGCGGCATTATCAAGCACGCCAAGGCCCTTTGCGCCTTCACCAACCCCAGCACCAACTCCTACAAGCGGCTCGTCCCCGGCTATGAAGCCCCGGTCAACCTTGCTTACTCGAACCGTAACCGTTCGGCGTCCCTGCGTATCCCCGCCACCAGCAACCCGAAAGCTAAACGCGTCGAATACCGCACCCCAGACCCTTCCTGCAACGGCTACCTCGCCTTTGCCGCAATGATGATGGCCGGCCTTGACGGCATCGAGAACAAGATCGATCCGGGTCAGCCCCTTGACAAGGACATCTACGGTCTTTCGCCGGAAGAGCTCAAGGACATTCCGTCGGTTGCCGGTTCCCTCCTTGAAGCCTTGGAGTGCCTCCAAGCTGATCACTCCTTCCTCCTCAAAGGAGATGTCTTCACCGAAGACCTCATCGAGAAGTGGATCGAGTACAAGATGGAAGCTGAAGTCGATCCGATCCGTATGCGTCCGGTTCCCCTCGAATTCCAGCTTTACTACGACTGCTGATTATTGTTTTTTCGAGCTGAAACACAAAACGCCTCCGGGATTCCGGGGGCGTTTTGTTATTGTGGAAAGAGCCTCTCCAGCGCGTCCCGGCGATAGGCAAAGATCTCCTCCAGTTCTCTGGCGACGACCCCGGCCAGAAGGTTGCCGAAGGGAGGGCAGGGGAGGGCATAGGTGACCTCATCGCGGGTGAGGGTGCCGTCTGCGTTGGCAATGAAGTGGTGTTGATGCTGCCAGAAGCGATAAGGTCCCAGCCGCTGCTCGTCGACAAAGAATATCCCTTGATCGACGTGGGTGATCTCGGTCAGCCAGTTTGTCCGCCAGAAGGGAAAGGGGGCGACCTGGTAACTGATCAGCAACCCAGCATAAATCTCCTCCGGAACGGAGGATGTAATCTGCAGTGCCAGAGACGGGGGCGTGATCTGCGAAAGATTGCGCGGGTCCGAAAAGAAGTCCCAGGCTACCTCGCGAGAGACGGGGAGCTGTTGCTCTCGTTGCAGTCGATAAAATTGCATGGGTGCGACGAACCTCTCCGATTGTCCCTTACTTCTCTCGTTGTCCGGTCAAAATCGCCATTCCCTGCACACGACTGTAAAAATCATCCTTGCGGACATCGGGCCGCTCTTCGCCCGGTCGCAATGAAGTGATGACCAGGCGGCCGACGATCTCTCGCCCTTCTTTCTCTTCTTTGTCTACGGTCCGGATTCCCCAGATATTATGAAGAAACAACGGCTCGGTACTCCCCAGCGCTGTGCCGAGATACAGGCCGATGTGGCCTTTCAGCCAGATCAGGGTGGCAAAAGGGATCGCTTTAGCGACAATCTCCTGCTCTTTTTCCGCGGCACTCTTGTTGCGCAGATCGATAAATTCACCGCCCTTTTGCCCTTGATTAGCGGAATTACGGCCGAGCCAGATGCCGAAAGGGATAAAGAGGTCGCGCATGTTGGAAGAGCAGTCGCGATTGCCGAAGAGTCCTCCCCAGCCGTAACTCTGCCCCATGAGCGGATCGCTGAGTCGGGCGATGGCCGCCGGCGTTAACGCTAACGGTTTCAATGCGACATCCTCGCGGCGAGCAACGGCGATGCGCAATTCAGCGTTGCCGTCGGCATCGCGCACCGGCACATACAGGGAAAAATCGGGACTTTTATTTGTGGCGACGGGGAAGATGGCACCGAGATCAGCCTGGGTGAGGAAATCCCCTTTGGCGCTGCGCAAGCTGGTGTCGTCATGGAGGATGGCAACATATTGATCGTTTTCGTAGCGGCGCTGTAACGGCTCTTTAACCCAGGCAATGGCATCTAGCGGTACCCAGCCAAAAGCAAAATTGCTCTCAACAAAGATCCATCCGCCGTCAGTGCTGCTATGGGTGGCAAAGATCGGGTTGCCAACAGCGAGAGCCGAGGTTTGAAAATAGTCGAAAGGGAAGCCTTCGCCGGCGCGCTGGGGATTGAGAAAGAAGGGGCGCTCGGTCGGGAGCAGGCGCAGCGAAGTGTTGCGAACGGTGATTGCCGGGCGGGCAAGGGTGGGATAAGAGTCAATCTGTTGCAGAGCGATAAGACGCTGCCACTCTTCGGGCCGCAGGGGGAGGAGGTTCTCGGCGAATCCCTCTTTGCCTTCGTAGTGTTTAATCCCCCAAAAAGCTTTCTCTGCGCTCAGGGAGGCCTTTTTGAGACGCCAGGGGGCGAAGAACTTTTGATTGAAGAGCGCGTCGAAATCGAGTTGATCAGCACTGCTGAGCAAGGATTCCTCGCTATAAGCATAGGCACTGACCCGTTGTTCATAACGGCTGAGATCTGCGACCCCCGTGATGAGCGGGGGCGGCTTTTGCCGGCAGGCCGGCAGGGTAACCAGGAAAAGAAGGAGAAGGAGGCAACTCGAAGTTCTGGTCAACGGGCGTGGGCCTTAACGAAAGCTTTGATGACTTCAGTGTCAGCATCAACCGTTTCACAACGGCTGGGCTGCTCTTCGATGCCGACCAGGCAGGGCGGACGCTCCGGGTCGGTGCCGATCGCCTGACGGACGGCTTCACCGAACTTGGCGGGATGAGCTGTGGCCAGACAGATGACCGGAATCGGTGCTTCGGCACAGCTTTGCGCCGCTTTGACGCCGATGGCGGTATGGGGATCGAGACAGTAACCGGTTGCCTGATAAAAATCGCGAATGGTGGCAAGGGTTTCATCGTTGGTAACAGAACAGGTCAGAAAATCCTCGGCAATCCGCGCCCGCTGTTCGGCAGTAAAGCTCAAGCGACCGCTCTCTTTAAAGGTCGTCATGGCTGCACTGACTGCTGCAGTATCGCCGTTATGGAGATAATACAGGTAGCGCTCGAAATTGCTGGAGATCTGGATATCCATCGACGGACTCCAGGTCTGAACTACTTCGCCGATCGAATAATCGCCGTCGCGGACAAATCGGGACAGGATGTTGTTGGCGTTGGTGGCGAGAATGAGTCGGCGAATCGGCAGCCCCATCTCCTTGGCGATATAGCCTGCAAAGATGTCGCCGAAATTGCCGGTCGGCACAGAAAAGTAGACATCGTGGCAGTTGCTGTTTTTTCGCACTTGTCCCCAGGCATAGAAGTAATAGACCACTTGTGCCAGAACCCGCGCCCAGTTGATAGAATTGACGGCGCCGAGGGCGTATTCGTTCTTGTAAGTGAGGTCGCCAAAGATCTCCTTGACGATGCGCTGACCATCGTCGAAGGAGCCGCGGATCGCCAGATTAAAGACATTGGCATCGAGGACCGTCGTCATCTGCTTTTCCTGAATCGGCGAAACCCGCCCTTCAGGATGCATGATGAAGATGTTGATATTCTCTTTGCCGCGCACGCCGTAAATCGCCGCACTTCCGGTGTCTCCCGAGGTGGCGCCGACGATATTCATCCGCTCTTTGCGTTCTGCCAGGATCAGTTCGAAGAGGTTGCCGAGGAACTGCAAAGCCACATCCTTGAAGGCGAGGGTCGGGCCGTGAAAGAGTTCGAGGATGTAGAGATTTCCCTTCTTGACGACCGGAGTCACTTCCGGAACGGTGAAGGAGGCGTAAGAACGCTGAATCAACTCGCGCAGTCGGGACGCGGGAATGTCGTCAATGAAGCGCTGGAGGATGTTAAAGGCGAGATCGGGGTAGGCAAGTTCAGTGAGGCTGTCGAGCTCATCCGGCGGGAGCAGGGGAATATGTTCGGGCAGGAGGAGACCGCCATCGTCGGCGAGTCCCATCATCACCGCTTCTTTGAAGGAAAGACCTGTGATCTGGCCACGGGTACTGAGGTACTGCATATGCAAAAAGCTCCTGCGTTGAAATCGATTCTAATTTAGGGGCGCAATAAATTACGCCCCTACGGAGACAATTTTATTCGTCGGAAGGGATCTTAAAGACTTCAAGGACGCCGGGGAGTTCCTTGAGGCTCGCTGTTGCCAGGGCATCGGTGCGACCGATGACCCCGAGGATGACGCGATTGGCGCCGGTCGACTGGTGAAAATCATAATCGAGATCGATCAGATATTGTTTGATCCCTTCAATCTCCGCCTCAGAGGCGTTCTTTTTCATGACGACAAGCATCTTTTGTCAGATTCCTTTCGTACGAATCCGCTCAAGGCGGCGGGATTCATCGATGACACGCTCAAAGAGGCGAATGATTGCTTCGTTCTCCAGGGGGCCGGGGTTGTCGTTGCTCATACGGGCAAAGATGCGTTTTTCGCGGTCAGGATCGTAAACCGGGAGATGGAGGACTTTTTTGATTTCGCCGATTTTCAGGGCCAGGCTGGCGCGCTCGTTGAAGATGCGGAGCAGCTCGTGGTCAAGGCGATCGATTTCCTGTCGCAGATCATCAATATTCAAAGTTGCTGCCCTTCCCTAAAAGTTCTTGCGGATAATGGTGTCGCGTTTGAAATGGATGTCGTCGATCTCCGGATAGTCGATATTATAATGCAGTCCACGACTTTCTCGCCGCTCCAGAGCGCAGCGGATGATCAGTTCGGCAACGGTGGTGATGTTGCGCAGCTCGATGAGGTCGGGGGTAACGAGAAAATCCCAGTAATAGTCGTCGATCTCTTCACGGATCATTTCAATGCGGCGCAGGGCCCGCTCCAACCGTTTCTGCGAACGGACGATGCCGACATAGTTGGACATGCAGCGTCGGACTTCATCCCAGTTCTGGGCAATGATCACCGCTTCGTCGCTGCTGGTGGCATTGCCGTTATCCCAGGCGTCGATAGCAGGGTAGGGGGTTGCCGGTTCTGCCAGGCGTTCGATGGCACGTTCTGCCGCGCGCTTGCCGTAGACAATACCTTCGAGAAGGCTATTGCTCGCCAGGCGGTTGGCGCCGTGCAGACCGGTGCAGGAGACTTCACCGATGGCAAAGAGATTCTGGATATCGCTCTCCCCCCAGGTGTCGACCTTGACGCCGCCGCAGAGATAGTGGGCAGCCGGGACGACGGGGATCGGTTCAGTGCACATGTCGATGCCGTACTGCAAGCAGGTTTGATAGATGGTCGGGAAGCGTTCCTTGATGTAGTCAGGGTCTTTGTGGGTGATATCGAGAAAGACACAGTTATCGCCATGGATCTTCATTTCATGGTCGATTGCCCGGGCGACGATATCCCGCGGGGCAAGATCTTTGAGGTGATGGTATTCTTCCATAAAGGCGTGCCCGTCGCGCCGCCGCAAGATCGCCCCTTCGCCGCGGACTGCTTCCGAAATCAGGAACGATTTAGCGTGGGAATGGAAGAGAGTGGTGGGGTGAAATTGCATGAATTCCATGTTGGCAATCGTTGCCCCGGCCCGGTAAGCCATCGCCACGCCGTCGCCGGTGGCAATGTCGGGATTGCAGGTATAAAGATAGACTTTGCCGGCGCCACCGGTAGCGAGGATGGTCATCCGCGCACCGAAGGTGACGACTTCCCCCTTCTTTACGTCGAGGATGTAGGCGCCGAGTGCCCGATCCGGACGGATACGGCGATGCTTGACCTTGGCTTCGGTAATCAGATCGATAGCAATATGATCTTCGTAAAGGGTAATATTCGGATGTTGGCTGACGGCGTTGATCAAAGCCCGTTCGACTTCCTTGCCGGTGGCGTCGGAAGCATAAAAGATGCGGCGATGGCTGTGCCCCCCTTCGCGGGTCAAGGCATAGCTTTGATCGGCGTTGCGGGAAAATTCTGTCCCCCAGGCAATAAGGTCGGCGATAGCGGCCGGCCCGTTTTCAATGATCATCCGCACCACAGCTTCGTCGCTCAGATAGGCACCGGCGACCATGGTGTCGGTGATGTGCTCGGCAAAGGAATCGTCCGATGCCGAAACTGAAGCAATGCCACCTTGGGCTAAAGCAGTAGCAGTATCGCTGAGTTGCCGTTTGGCGACGACCGCAACGGTACCATGTTCAGCTGCCTTCAGTGCAAAGGAGAGACCGGCAATACCGCTGCCGATGACGAGAAAATCAGAAGTTGTCTTCATCAATGACCCAATTGACATAAAGAGTGGACAAAACGGCACCGGAGGTAAGCTACAGGGCGTCGGGATTTTGCCGTATTCGCTTCTCGACAGCGAGAACATAATCTTCAGTTGCTTGCGCTGTCAAGGGGTTTGCGTGTAAAATAACGGTTAAACACATTGAAATCTTGCAGTTTTTACGTTATACATCACAAACAGTTAAAGGAAAATCGTATCGTGAGGATTTGACATGTCTTGGAAAATCCAGCTTTTAACTTTTAATTTTCTCATCTTATTGGTGGCGGGCGCCGCAGCTGATATTTACCGGTATGTCGATGCTGATGGCATTGTGCATTTTACCAATGACCCCCCGACTAAAAAATTTAAACTTTATCGTCGTGAAACTATTGCAATTAAACCCGGTAGTGCCGGTCCGGCAATTCCCTCTTCACTCGGGAATATTATCCGCCATTACAGCGAAAAATATAGTCTTGAAGAGGGATTGGTTCACGCCGTTATCAAGGCAGAGAGCAATTATAACGCTACAGCGGTCTCAAAAAAAGGGGCCTTGGGGATGATGCAGTTGATGCCGGGGACGGCGCGCTTGCTTAAGGTCGACAACCCCCTTGATCCCGCCGAGAATATCGGTGGGGGCAGTCGTTATTTGCGGCAGATGCTTGATGAATTTAACGGCAATCTCGACTTTGCCATCGCTGCTTACAACGCCGGACCCAACGCGGTCAAGCGTCATGGCGGAATCCCTCCGTATGAGGAGACTCGCACTTACGTGAAGCGGGTAAAACAATATCTCAGCACTTATCGGCAAGGCGGCACTAACCTATGAATTTACGGACCGGGCGGCTTAATCTCCCCAATCTGCTCACCTTGGCGAGAATTGCTGCTATCCCTGTTGTCGTCCTCTTGCTGATGTCTGACACCCGACAATCCGGTTTCTGGGCTGCTGCTATTTTCGGTGCTGCCGCCATCACCGATTGGCTTGATGGCTGGTTGGCGCGGCGTTGGCAAATCGTCACGGTTCTAGGGAAATTCCTTGATCCTCTGGCCGATAAACTCATCGTCATGGCGGCCCTGATCATGCTCATCCCCCTCGGTCGCGTCCCTGCTTGGGCGGTCTTCCTTATTCTTGCCCGTGAGGTGACGATCACCGGCCTGCGTTCCATCGCTTCCTCCGAGGGGATCGTTATTGCCGCCAGCGATCTCGGAAAATACAAAACCATCATCCAGATGGTTTCGATCGCTGCCCTGTTATTGCATTACGATTACTACTGGCTCTTCGGTATCCGCTCCGAAATCTTTCATGTCACCATGCATAATCCCGGGATATTATTTTTCTATGCGGCCTTTATTATGACGATGTGGTCGGGCATTGATTATCTGGTGAAATTTTTCAAAGTCATTGTCGGCGAAAAAAACCTTGGGGGAGGGTGAAATTTCTGTTGACTCAATGAACCCTCCTTTGCTATAAATTGCCCCGTTCGCAGGGACAGTATTAAAGTCAGAATTTGCGGGAATAACTCAGTGGTAGAGTGCAACCTTGCCAAGGTTGAAGTCGCGAGTTCGAATCTCGTTTCCCGCTCCAAAATAAAAAAAGACTTAGCCATTTGTGCTGAGTCTTTTTTTTTGTTGCAAAACGAGATTATGCTGTTAAATTATTGACGATTTTAATTTGCAGTTTCTTTGATTACACCCTAACCCGGAGGTCGTATTATGAAAAAATCTTTACTTTTCCTGAGTGTAACTGCTGGCGCTCTCACCCTCAGCGGCTGCTGCTTCTTTATGAGACCGCCTGTGCCGGAGCAGGCACCCCCGGCAAAGCCGGCGGCTGTCGTTCCTGCCCCTGCGCCAGTCGTCGTGTCTCCCGTTCTTGTCCCCGCACCGCTCCCTCCTGTTGATAGTGATAAAGACGGCGTTATCGACGAGAAGGATCAATGCCCGGGGACAGCGGCTGGAGTGGCCGTTGACGCCAAAGGATGTCCTCTTGACAGCGATAAGGACGGAGTGATTGATAGTCTTGATCAGTGCCCGAATACCCGCGCCGGTCTGGCGGTTGACAGCAAGGGATGCCCTCCTCCGATTGAAGAAAATGTCAAAATTGCCATCGGTGTGCTCTTCGCGACCGGTAAAGCAGACATCAAAGAAGATTCTGCCGAAGACATTAAAAAACTCGGTGTTTTCATGCAGACTTATCCGACAACGACAACGGTGATCGAAGGACATACTGACAGTGTCGGCTCTGCTGCCATGAATAAGGACCTTTCACAGCGCCGCGCCGAAGCGGTACGTGAGTACCTGATCAAGAACTACGCCATTGATGCCAAGCGTATCAAAGCGGTCGGTTATGGCCCTGACCGCCCGGTTGCCGATAATGCTACGGCTCAGGGTCGGCAACTGAACCGGCGGATCGAAGCCGCGATCGAAACGGTGATTCTCAAACCCCAGCAATAAATAAGTAGCAAAAGTCCGATAGCAACGCCTCCGTCATTCGCTTGTCGGAGGCGTTGCCATTTTTATCCTGGGGAGATCAATCCCTTTTTTTCTTGGCACAGGGACCTAGCGGGTGTGAGTATTCTAACAAGGAGGATTTCGTGTCCAGGTTGCTGACCATGATAAAGCAGAATAAAAGATTGCGCTGGTGGTTGATTGCTTGCGGCGTAGCGAGCCTGATTCTCCTGTTGGTTGTGCCGTTAGTGGTCAAACAACAAACGATCAAGTGGGTGGCGACCCATACCAGCCGAAGTCTGACGATCGACTCCCTCCGTATCAATCCCCTGACGCTGGCAGTCACCCTGCGTGGTGTCAGTCTCAGTGATCCCGACAACTCTCCCACACCTTTTATCGCTTTTGATCGTCTGGATATGGCCCTCAGTTTACGTTCGGTGTGGGATCGTGCCTTGATTCTGAAGAAACTCAGCATCGCAGGACCAAGGGTCCGTTTGGTGCGAATCGCCGAAAATAGCTACAACTTTGCTGATTTGCAGGCGCTCGGTGAACAGTCGCCGCAAAGCGAAGCGTCCCGCCCTGCGGATAAAGAAAAACCGTTTCTCTTTTCGATCAACAATATATCTCTCACAGATGGTCATATCGACATTATAGATAAAGTTCTCCCCGAGGAGCAGCACCACACCATCAGCGCGCTGAATATCGGCGTCCCTTTTGTCGGCAACATTCCGTATCTGACGGATCTTTACGTCACCCCGTCTTTGCGCGCCAACATCAACGAAGCTCCCTTTGTCTTTGAGGGGAAGCTCAAACCATTCAAGGACGGCTCTGAAACCACTCTCGATCTGACATTCACTGCTTTCGATCTCGCACACTATATCCCCTACCTGCCAGCCACTTTACCGCTCCAGATCAAACGCGGACTTGTCGACAGTAAAATCACAGTGGCCTATCAGGTTGCCAGAGATCTGAAACCGGAAGTTGAACTCTTCGGATCCCTGCATCTGGCCAACTTCGCCGCAGACAGTCTCGACGGTGCGCCCCTCGCCACTATCAGTGATCTCGGGGTTGAACTTCTCCCGACCCGGCCGTTGTCCGGGGATATTGTTATCAAAAAGATCGACATCAACGGGGTTCAATTGTCGGCCCACCGTAATCAGCAGGGAGCGTGGAATCTCCCTGGACTGACAGCCCGGGACGACTCCGTCGCTACACCGTCGGTGGTGGAGAATATCGATGCCGAAGAACCTGCCGTGCCGCTTCGACTGCGCATCCAGACTTTGAATCTTAGCGATAGTGTAATAGATTTTCATGATGAAATCCCGGCCGGCGGATTTGAAACCCGACTAAAACAGATCAGCCTGGAGGTCAAGAACTTTGACAACGGCTCTTCTGCCGTCGCCAGCCTTGCTCTCAACTTCACGACAGAACGTAGTGAAATCTTCGAGCTTACGGGGGGGATCACTCTCAATCCGCTCAGTGCCGACCTCGATGTCAAACTGGAACGGCTGCCCCTGGCCGCTTACTACCCCTATCTGCAAACGCAGTTGATATCGCCGGTGAGTGGATTTCTGACACTTGAAAGCAACGTCGGTTTTGACCAAGAGTCGGGTGTCCGTCTCCGTGAAGGTAGTCTTTTGCTGGAAGTGTTGCAGGTCCCTTTTCGCCCCGGCGAAGGGTTGTCGTTGCCACGTCTGACCGCCAACGGTGTGCAGGTCGATTTGAAGCGGCAAAGTTATCATCTGGAGGAGCTGGTTCTGGATCAGGGTCGAGTCAAGTTGACGCGCTTCAGCGATGGGCGCTGGTCACCCCTTGACCTGTTGCGGAGAGGGGGAAAACAGGCAGCATCATCAATTAGTGCCGCGCCGCCCTCAGAATCAGCGCCGAATTTTACCCTTGGCCGGCTGCTGGTCAATAATTGGCAGGCAGAGTTTCGTGACGAAACGGTCGACAACACTCTGATCTTAAGTAAGCTCAATATCGCTGTGGACCGGTTAGTCTATCCTGAATTGACCGTCGATCGTGCTGTCTTTGCTGCAAGTTCCGCTGGGGGGAAACTGCAACTCGAAGCCGGCGGGCGCCTGGATCCCTTGGCACTTAACGGCCGTCTGCAGTTCAAGCAACTCCCGCTCTCCCAATTTTGGGCCTATGTCCCGCCCAACGTGCGGGTTCTGTTGGTCACTGGCGATCTCAACAGTGATTTGCGCTTCCGCCTTGTCCAGAAACAGCAGCAAATCTCCGGCAACTGTCGCGGCTCTCTCGGCATCAATGATCTCTACCTGGTCAATAGCGACGATGCCGACGACTTGCTGCGCTGGGAGAATCTAAACCTGGATCGAATTGCCCTGGACCTTGAGCAACCCCGTCTGGACATCGCCGAGATTGCTTTGAGCGGCCTGGTGACCCGGTTGACGATTACTCCGGAGGGCACACTCAACTTCAGCAAGGTTGTGGAAAAGGAGGAGCCGCTTGTCCAGGAAGATCCCGCACCCCCGACCGCTCCTCCGGATCAGCCAGATACGGCCCCCCGTGACTGGCATGTTGCTATTGACAACGTGACGCTGCAGAACGGCCGGATTGATTTCACCGATCGCCATATGTCCCCACCATTTCATGCCGAGATGAGCAACCTTGGCGGCCGGATCAGCGGTCTTTCGTCCTCTCCCGAGATGCTGGCCGATGTCGATGTCCGCGGTCAGCTGGAAAGTCGTTCGCCACTCCAGATCGTCGGGACGATGAATCCTCTCAGCAAGACCCCGCAGGTCGATCTCAAGGTGATTTTCAGTGACATCGAGCTGAGTCCGGCAACCCCCTACACCGGGCGCTATCTCGGTTATACCGTCGACAAAGGCAAACTCTTTCTCGATCTCAACTACCGGGTGGAAAATAAAGTCCTTGCAGCCTCAAATAAGATCTTTCTCGATCAGTTTAACTTTGGCTCGAGTGTCGAGAGCGCCGATGCCGTTAATCTGCCGGTGAAGCTGGCCGTGGCGCTGCTTAAGGATCGCAACGGCGAGATTCACCTTGATGTGCCGGTCAGCGGACAGACCGACGATCCTGAATTCAGTCTCTGGCGGATTGTTTGGCAAGTCCTTAGAAATCTTCTGATCAAGGCCGCCACCTCGCCCTTCGCTTTACTGACCTCCTTTGCCGGGGGGGAGGATTTCAGCGCCGTGCAGTTTGCGCCGGGGAGTGCAAAATTGAGCGAGCTTGATCGGGAAAATCTTGCCAAACTCGCAACAGTTCTGGTTGATCGTCCCACCTTGAAGCTGGAGTTGACGGGGCATGCCGAGGCGGTTATCGATGAAGAAGCTTATCGACGGCAGTTACTGGAGAATCGGATCAGACGTGTCAAGTTTCTGGAGTTGGCCCGTAACAAGGAGATTGCTGCCGGACAGACGGTTGAGACGATCGAAGTGACCGCTGCCGAGCGGCCGCGCTATCTCAAGGAGGTTTACCGCAAAGAGGATTTTCCCAAGCCGCGTAACGTCATCGGCCTGCTCAAGGATCTGCCGGATGAGGAGATGGAAAAGCTGATTTTGAGCCATATCGTGATCGGGCCGGCACAGCTGAGCGAACTTGCCTGGGCCCGCAGTGCAGCGGTTAAGAACGAACTGGTGGAGCAGAATGGCCTTCCTGCCGAACGAATCTTTCAGAACAATGTTGAGATCGTCCGGCCAAAGGATAAGGCAGACGACTGGTCAGGAAACCGTGTGGAATTCGGCGTGGCGGCGGGCTGACGGGGCGAGCTGTCACCAAAATGCGAAGCAGGACTAATTTGACCGCACCCGACAAAAAAGCCCGGTCCGCATGAACGGGCCGGGCTTTAAAGCATGAAGATTTTTTTGATCGCTGTTTAGATCTCTGAGGTGCAGTGGGGGCAACGGGTGGCCTTGAGTGCAATCGTTGATAGACACTTGGGGCACTCCTTGGTGGTCACTTCAACCGGCGCCGCTTCTTCTTTCTTTTTGAGTCTGTTCATCTGCTTGATGACCATGAAGATTGCAAAGGCGACAATGACAAAATCGAGTAGTGTGTTAACAAAGAGTCCGTAGTTTATTGACACTGCTTCTGCAGTCGCAGTCTTTTCCCGCAGAATGATCGACAGCTTCGAAAAATCGACGTTGCCGAGGATCAGTCCGATGGGTGGCATGATGACATCAGCGACCAACGAACTGACGATCTTGCCGAAAGCGCCACCGATGACGATGCCGACTGCCATGTCGACGACATTGCCGCGCATGGCAAATTCCTTGAACTCTTTGACCATGGACATAAGATTCCTCCTGGGTTTGAGTGGCATTCGATGCAATTAAAAAAATATTTTAATTTTTTATACTTTTATTCGTGCTCTGTCAATAGCCCGAAATTCTTGACTTCTAACAAGGGGAATATTTTGAGGAACGCTCAATCCTCCTGCCGCTAACGGGACCACGTCACCCGGACCGGGGGGCCGGCATGGCTCCAGGTATAATGCAGTTCACCCCCATGCGCTTTAAAAACCACGCGACCGATTTTCTGGGCGAGCTTCACGTCGGTGGTAGTAATGGTGATACTGCCCTTCTCTTTGTTGATATCCATCACCCTGCCTAGCGGATTCTTTGCCGCTGAGTCCTGTGCGGTGTTCTTGACCAGATTGTTGATCTCGTCTTCGTGGCCGGCATAAAAGTCGCCACTCAGTGAGATAATTCCTGCCGGATTTTGATCGGCAATCCGGTGGCAAGCCGGACAGACGATATTCTGCCCCTCCTGCCGTGCTGCGCTACTAGTTTCCTGAACCCAGCGTTTGTTGCGGAAGACGGCGCCGCACGCGCAATAGGCTGCTCCTTTGACCCCATCTTTACCCTGATAGGCGTCGAGGCTGCGTGGGGTCCGTTGCCCTTTTTCTTCGGTTCTCCGGTTTGCGGTCGTCATCTTTCAGTGCCTCCCGTGTGATTATTCCGGAAAAAGAACTCCCCCCTTCATCCCGCCGCACCAAGCGATATGCTCAGTGGTCGTGAGTACTATTTCACGGTGATTTTTTGTGCTTGCGGCTTTTTGCTCTCAGTTTTCGGCATCCTGATTTCCAGGACCCCGTTTTTGAATGAGGCATTGATTTTGTCGACCTGAATCTCTACCGGCAGCCGGAGTTTCCGGACGAACGAGCCATAGGAACGTTCCACCCGGTAATAATCTTTGCGTTCAGTCTTCTCTTCCGACTTTTTCTCCCCGGAGATAGTGATGATATCGTCGGTGAAGTCGACGTTGATCTCCTCCTTTTTGATCCCCGGCAGGTCAGCTTTGATGACGAGGTCATTCCCATCTTCGAACATGTCGATTGACGTCGAGACGCTGGTCAATTCAGGGAACTTGAAGCGGGGCATAAAGGACGGTGCAAAGAAACGCCGCTGAAAAAAGTCATCGAACAACTGCTCCATCTCTGCGAAAGGGGAAGTGTATTTCTGTAACTCACCAGGTTTTTCACCTCTTTTCTCCGATATGGAGATTTCTTTTTTATCGTCTGCCATGGCTCTCTCCTCCGTTGTTGTTTGGGGTGAACTCCCCCGGTTGTTTGAATCACCTTCGAGCGAAAGGATTTTGTCTCGAATCAGGTACAATCCTCGCGCCACAAACAATTGGACTGTCCACATTCGTTGACACTGTTGCTGCCAAAACAGGCTGTGTTCCCCTCGGCCTGCTGAATGGCCCGGATGAGTTCGCCTTTATTGGCTTTGCCGGGTTTAAGCTGATGTTGTTTGGCAATTTTTTTGATCGCATCGATTTTCATCGTGGAATTTCCTCCCTTTATTGTTTTTTTTAAGCTGAGGTTCTGCCCAAAAGGTTTTTTCCTGATAACAAATTTCAATCAGTAATCCCTGGAGTGTATTTCGCAATTTACGGGGCGGGTTAATCATCTGCAGGTCAATGCCCCGGAACTTGAAAGAGCGGAGCCAGATGTAAAGAACCTGCAACCCGCTCGCATCAACTTCGTTTAGCTGACCACAATCGATGCGCAGGTTCTTCACCTCGGCCACCTTTAGTTGTTGTAACGAGACCGCGAGGGAATCGATATTGCGGTCGGTCATTTCAGTACGGGTCCAATTTCCCATCAATTGAGCCATGGTGCCGGAGATATTTACTTTCATAAGGACCTTCCGAAGTTTGAACTGTTTAGTCTGTCTGTTTGCGGAGCGCTGAAGATCTAACTTGCTAATCCTCTGAGTTAAATCTCCGGTTAAATATGGTCGTTAAAAAATAGTAACGGTCAATTGCTTCAATGCAAGCCCCTTTGATTTTTTCTTCACGACGCGAGCAGAAAAAATCAGCGTTGTAAAAATTAAATAGTTTGCCAGGACACAAACTGACTGACCAGTTCTGCTAATTGTGCTGCACACAATCAAGAGCAGGAGGTTTTGTCATGAAGAGTTGCGATCACTTTATCCCCGTTTCTGTCCCGTTTCAGCACAATCAGAGATTTCAACCCGTTAAGAGTAAAGTCGGCACGCGTTCCGGGCAGCAGCGTCGGTTGCTGCTCGGGGTGAGCTTCCTGTTGATCCTGAGCTGGACGGTTGGCGCGATCTTGCTTATCAGTATGCGGCGGGGTGAACGGGATATGGCAGAGGTGTTGGCGCAGCAGCGCGCAATTGCCGCCTCTTTTTCGAGGGAAATATCACGCAGTCGCTAGGTAGAGGCTGAATTTTTTAGCTTTTTCTGGTCAAACCGGCGTAATGCCGCTACAATATCGACATTTTCAACCAAGGAGTTACCGATGCCGGTCGATCTTGCCCCTCTGGGAATGTTGCGTGTCGCGGTTGCCAGTCCGGCGCTGCGCCTTGCTGATCCTCTCTATAATTGCGAAATCATCGCCGGAATGGCTGTAGAAGCCGCCGGGCAGGGGGCGCAAGTACTGCTCTGTCCCGAATTGTCAGTGACGGGCTACAGTTGTGCTGACCTCTTTCTGCAACCGACCCTGTTGCATGGCGCAGAAGCCGGGATTGCCCGTTTGGCGGAACTTTCCCGGCAGTGGTCACTGACGTTGATCGTCGGCGCACCGTTGATGCAGGGGGGCAGACTCTTTAACTGTGCCGTTGTTATGGCTGCAGGCCGGGTTATTGGCGTTGTTCCCAAGCGGCATATCCCCAATAGTCAAGAGTTCTACGAGCGCCGCTGGTTCTGCGGCGCAGAGCAGAGCACGAGCCGGACAATTGTCCTTACCAGCGGGGAAGTTCCCTTCGGTACCGATCTGCTCTTCTCTCTACCGACTCCCGCTGCCGCCCTTTTCGGTATTGAGCTCTGCGAAGATCTCTGGAGCCCTAGTCCGCCGAGCGCCGACCTCGCTATGGCCGGCGCCACCCTGATTGCCAATCTCTCCGCCAGTCCCGAGACGCTGGGGAAGATGGAGTATCGCCGCGATCTGGTGCGCCTGCAGTCAGCGCGCTGTCTTGCTGCCTACGCTTATGCCGGCGCCGGTCCCGGCGAATCGAGCACCGATCTGGTCTTCTCCGGCCACTGCCTGATCGCTGAAAACGGCGTCATCCTCGCCGAGAGTGAGCGCTTCTCCTTTGCTTCGACGCTCACTCTCACTGATATCGATTGCGAGCGACTGCTCAACGAGCGGCGTCGCAGTTCGACCTTTGCGACAAGCTCCCTGTTACCAGTGCGCATTCTCCCTATCGAACTTCCCTCTGCAGCTCCGGTCACGACCCTGCTGCGCAGTATCGATCCGGCACCCTTTGTCCCGTCGCATCGGCAAGAGCGGGCTGAACGCTGTGCGGAAATCTTTGCCATCCAGACGACCGGCCTTGGTCGGCGTCTCCTCCATACAGCATCGCAAAAAATTGTCCTCGGCATCTCCGGAGGGCTCGATTCGACCCTCGCGCTGCTGGTGGCGGTCAAGGCCTTTGACAAACTCGATCTGCCCCGGAGCGGCATCGTCGCCGTCACCATGCCCGGTTTCGGCACCACCGCCCGCACCCGCAATAATGCCGAAGTCCTTGCGGCCAGCCTCGGTGTCACCTTACGGATCATCTCCATCGATGCGGCGGTGCGGCAGCATTTTGCCGATATCGGTCACAACGAAGCCTGTCACGATATCACCTACGAAAATTCGCAGGCGCGGGAGCGGACACAAATTCTCATGGATATTGCCAATCAAGTCGGCGGACTGGTCCTTGGCACTGGCGATCTCTCCGAACTTGCCCTCGGCTGGTGTACCTTCAACGGCGATCATATGGCGATGTATGGGATCAATGCCGGGGTTCCCAAGACCCTGGTGCGCTATCTGGTTGAATGGTGCGCTGAGGAAGAATTCAGTGGCGAAACCGCGCAAATTCTTCACGATGTTGTCGCGACACCAGTCTCTCCCGAACTCCTGCCGCCGAACGCCAGTGGCGAGATTGCCCAGGTCACCGAGGATCATGTCGGCCCTTATCGCCTCCATGACTTTTTCCTCTATAACACCGTACGATTACACTTTGGCCCGCGCAAAATCTACACGCTCGCCTGCCTCGCCTTTGTTGGTGAATATCCTCCTGCTGAAATCCATCGCTGGTTGACAGTCTTTTTCCAGCGCTTCTTTTCCCAGCAGTTCAAGCGCTCTGTCCTCCCGGATGGCCCCAAAGTCGGGAGCGTCGCTCTTTCCCCCCGTGGCGATTGGCGGATGCCGAGCGATGCCTCTGCCGCCCTGTGGCTGGCGGAACTGGAGGATCTTCATGTCTGAGTCGCACTCCGGCACTCTTTATCTCGTCGCCACGCCGATCGGCAACCTCGAAGATATCACCCTGCGCGCCCTGCGCATCCTTAAGGAGGTCGATCTCATCGCCTGCGAGGATACCCGCCACAGCCGCAAGCTCCTCAATCATTACGGCATTAGCACATCCTTGACCGCCTACCACCAGCATAACGAAGAGCCGAAAGCCGAGAAATTGCTGGAGAAATTGCAGGACGGCAAGTCGATTGCCCTGATCTCCGATGCCGGTACTCCCGGTATCAGCGACCCCGGCTACCGTATCGTCGTCGCCTGTCGCAACGCCAACCTGCCGGTTGTCGCTATCCCCGGCCCCTCGGCGGTGATCAGCGCCCTGGCGATTTCCGGTCTGCCGACCGACGCCTTTGTCTTCGCCGGCTTCCTCCCCGCCAAGAGTACGGCGCGCAGGGAAGCTTTGACGCGACTGCGCGCCGAGCAGCGCACGACGCTCTTTTATGAAGCGCCGCACCGTCTCGGCGAGGCCCTGGCGGAGATCGTCGAGGAACTCGGGGCGGAGCGTGCGGTGGCGGTGGCACGGGAGTTGACCAAGATACACGAGGAGTTGGTGCGGGGGAGAGCAGAGGAGGTACAGCAGCACTTCGCTACTCGGGAGATCAAGGGGGAGATCGTCCTCCTTATCGGCCCGGCGACTGCGGCAGAGACACCGACTGTGACGGTCAAGGAGGCGCTGGCGCAGCTTCTCGCCGAAGGGATGCTGCTGCGCGCCGCTGTTAAACAGGTGGCCAAGGCTTACGGGCTACCGGGGGATGAGGTTTACAAGGAAGCGTTGTCGCTTCGGGCTGCTGACGAAGAGTAGCTTACTCCGGCTGACGATTCCGGTGGATTTTCCCGTCCGGCAGGCTGGCGCGGGGATGGCCGGGGAGGCGTTGGCTCGGCTGGCCGATGCCGATGATGCAGTCGACGTTCCACGCTTCCGGCAGATTGAGGATCTCCCGGACATTCGCCTCTGCACTGTGGCCGTTAGCATCGCTGCGCAGTCGCATCTGTGCCCAGCAACTCCCCAGCCCTATCGATTCTGCGGTCAGCTGCAGGATAATGGCGGCAATAGCACAATCCTCCACCCAGACATCGCTCACGGCCGGATCGGCGCAGATCGCCACCGCCAAAGGTGCGTTTTCCAGGAATTCAGCGCCATGCGCCTTAGCTTTGGAGAGCTGAGTGAGGAGTTGCGGATCGTCAACCACCACGAAATGCCAGGGGTTGCGCCCCCGTGATGTCGGGGCACGGAGGAGCGCTTCAGTCAGCTGGGCGAGCTGTTCCGGTCTGATCGGATTGGATTTAAACTGGCGAATACTGCGCCGTTGTTGCAAGAGCTCCATAAACATATTGTCCTCCTTATCGGCTTACCTTAAACTCGCTGAATTCTCCGCTTGCCGCCTGCCACTCGATCATCAGACCATCAACCCGCGCCCAGACCGGACCGTGCTGGCACCAGTCGATGAGTTGCTGCGCGGCTTCTTTGGGCCCTTCAATCACCACCTCAACGCTGCCGTCAGGGCGATTGCGCACCCAACCGGTCAGGCCGAGGGTGTCAGCTTCAGATTTAGTCGAAGAGCGAAAATTGACCCCCTGTACCTGTCCCGTCACCTGCAGTGTCGCTCGTATCATCACCATCCTCCAGTTTTTTGAGGAGCTCTTCAAATTCCTCTTCGCTGAGCACCGTCACTCCGAGTTCCCGCGCTTTATCCAATTTGCTCCCGGCCTCGTCACCGGCGATAACGTAGTCGGTCTTCTTGCTCACCGAACCACTCGCCCGCCCACCGCGGCGTTCGACCAACTCCTGCGCTTCCTTCCGCCCGAAACGGCTCATCGCGCCGGTGAAGACAAAGATCCTGCCGGCCAGGGGGCCGCCGCTCCGTTTAACCTCTGCCCCTGGCGACACGCCGGCGGCGAGGAGTTGATCGAGGATTTCCCGGTTACGCGGGGCCGTGAAGAAGTTGACGACACTCTGCGCGACCTGCGGTCCGACTTCGTGGATGGCGCAGAGTTCATCGAAGCTGGCGCGTTCGAGGGCAGGGAGGGAGCCGAACTGTTGGGCCAGAACCTTGGCGAGGTGAACGCCGACATGACGGATGCCGAGGCCGAAGAGGAGGCGGGGAAGGGGACGGGTTTTACTTTGAGCGATGGCCGCCAAGAGATTCTCGGCAAGTTTTTCTCCCATCCTCTCAAAGCGGAAGAGGTCCGCTTGAGTCAGCTTGTAAAGATCGGCGACGTTTGACACCAGTCCGAGGTTCAGGAGCTGTTCGACGTAGCGCTCTCCCAGTCCTTCGATATCCATAGCGTTGCGAGAGGCATAGTGGATGAGTGCCTCCTTGAGCTGGGCCGGGCAGGCAAGTCCTTGACAGCGGGGGATTACCTCCCCTTCTAATTTGCTGACGGGGGAACCACATTCGGGGCAGCTGTCCGGCAACTGGACGAAAACTTCGCTACCGTTGCGCTTTTCGGCCAATACCTGCACGACATCAGGGATAACGTCGCCGGCGCGTTCGACCACCACCTGATCGCCGATGCGTACGTCGAGGCGGGCGATTTCGTCCCAGTTATGGAGTGAGGCGCGGCTGACGATGACGCCGCTGACCTCGACCGGGGAAAGGATCGCCACCGGCGTAATCGCACCGGTACGACCGACTTGAAGCTGGATGTCAACGACGGTGGTGACCGCCTGACGGGGGGGGAATTTGAAAGCAATGGCCCAACGGGGCGAACGGCTCTTTTCGCCGAGATCGCGCTGCAGGGACAGGTCGTTGACCTTGACGACCATGCCGTCGATCTCGTAGGGGAGTTCTTCGCGCCGGGCGATGAGATCATGGTAGCAGGCGATAACCTCCGCCGGACCGCGCACTAGTTTGGTTTCCGCAAGGTTGACGCGCAGGCCGAAGTCGCGCAGTGCTTGCAGCGTGGAAAAATGGTTGGTCGGGAGTTGGCCAGCCATGGCGCCAAGACCGTAGCAGAAGATCGTCAGCGGTCGTTTAGCGGTGATGCGGGAGTCGAGTTGTCGCAGCGACCCAGCTGCGGCATTACGGGGGTTGGCAAAGGGGGGAGCGCCGCTCTCTTCCAGTTCACGATTCCATTTCTGGAAGGATTCCTTGTCAATATAGACCTCGCCACGGACCTCCAGAAGTTCCGGAAAATCTCCAATCAGGCGTAAGGGGATACTGGAAATAGTGCGGAGATTTTCGATAATCTGTTCGCCGACAATGCCGTCGCCGCGGGTGGCGCCATTAATCAGGACGCCTTTTTCATAGATCAATTCGACGGCGAGTCCGTCAAGTTTGACTTCACAGACATACTCTATCTCTTCAAATCGTCCCCCTTCTTTTTTGATACGATTGTCAAAGTCGTAAAGTTCGGTTTCGTTGCGGGCATTGTCGAGAGAGAGCATCGGCACGGTGTGGCGATAAGGTGAAAATTTATCAAGAGGTGGAGCACCGACACGTTGTGTGGGTGAGTCCGGGCTGATCAGGTCGGGAAAAACTTTTTCGAGTTGGCTCAGTTCGTTGATGAGCAGATCATATTGACTGTCGCTGATCTCCGGCTGATCAAGGGCGTAATAAAGGTAGCTGTGGCGGCGCAGGATTGTACAGAGTTCGGCATGACGACTGGCGGCTTCCTCGTGATCCATCGGTAGCGCTCCTGCAAGGGGGAATTGGCACCGATATATAGCATAGCCGCAAGGTGTCGACAAGATTGTCATTTGTGAAAATTTAGTCTAATATCCGGACATTTCCACTAGTTCAGGAGTGTAGTGCCATATGTCAACGGAACAACTCTTTCATTTATTAGGTCTCGGCCTCCTTTTACTCTTCTCGGCCTTCTTCTCCGGCTCGGAGACAGCACTCTTTGCTCTCGATCGCATGCGGTTGAACTATCTGGTGCAGAAGAAGCGGCGTCATGCCGAGAAGCTCGAAGAACTTCTTAGCCAGCCAGAGCGACTTCTCGGTACTCTGTTAGTCAGCAATAATGTCATCAATATTGCGCTCTCGGTTTTTGCGACAACTTTTCTGGTCGGTATATTCGGCGAGAAAAATAGTGAGTTTCTGACAATATTAATTCTTACACCGCTACTCCTTATCTTCGGTGAAGTCACTCCCAAAACTTATGCGGCGCGGCGTGCGGAATCAGTTGCATTCGCCGTCCTGCCGGTTATTCGTTTCTGTATGCTTTTGCTCAAACCTCTTGTCTGGGTCGTAAGTGGCCTCTCGCGTTTGGTTATGCGGTGCCTGGGTCGGGAAGCGGGTCGGTCTGTGATCTCTGAAGATGAAATCAGGACGATCCTTACCAGTGGAGAACAATCCGGTGCTGTTGCGCAGGAAAAGCATTTGATGCTACACGGCGTTTTCGATTTGTCTCATATTCAGGTGCGCGATGTCATGGTTCCCCGACCTGAAATTGTCGGAATCGAGATAAAAACACCTTTTCCCGACCTGCTCCGTTTGATTCAAAATGCTCCCCATTCCCGTTTCCCGGTCTACGATGAACATCTCGATAAAATTGTCGGCGTGATTCACGCCAAGGACATTCTCCGTTATGTCGACCGTCCTGACGAGTTTTGTCTGCAGGAGCGGGTGCGCCCGCCTTACTTTGTTCCGGAATCGAAACGGATTGAAACACTGCTGCAATCCTTCCGGCGTTTGCGGATGCACATGGCCATCGTCGTCGATGAATATGGTGCTGTGGAAGGTCTGGTGACGATGGAAGATATCGTTGAACAGATCGTCGGTGAAATTGATGATGAATACGACATCGCCGAAATTGCTTTTCAGGAGATCTCACCGCGACATTATCTGATCGTCGGTGGGGAGTCTGTCCGCAGTGTTAACAAGCGCTTTGCTCTGGAGTTGTCGGAAGAACATGTGACGACCATGGCCGGTTTCCTGCTGCGGCAATTCGGAACGATTCCAGCCGAGGGGGCGCACTGTTCGGCGCAGGGGGTGACCTTTGTAGTGCGGAGGGTCGGGGGACGACGGATTGAAGAGATTGAACTGATTCTGCCGGAGGGGGATAAATCTTTGGATCGTGACTAAAGAGAGAAGTAGAAAGTAGCCCCTTCACGTTTTTTCCCCTCCGCCCAGATACGTCCGCCATGGCGGTGAATAATTTGCTGCGCTGTCGTCAGTCCTACGCCATTTCCTTCAAATTCCTCTTGTGTATGGAGGCGATGGAAGGGGCGAAAGAGTTGATCCGCTTTCTCCATATCAAAGCCGGCCCCATTGTCGCGGACAAAACAGCATTCAACGCCATCACGAACCTGGCGGCCAAACTCGATGACCGGATCTTGGGTGTTGCGGGTGTATTTCCAGGCATTCCCCAATAGATTCTCCAGCACGGAGCGGATCAGGTGCGGATCCCCTTGGCAGATGATCTTGTCGGCAATCACATAGTGAATGGACCGGTTGGGGGCGTTGGCCCTCTGCGTCGCGACAATCTCGTTTGTCATCAGACTTAAATTGATCGTCTCCAGCTTCATCTCCCTTTGTGCGTGGTGTGCCATCTGTAGCATGGCGTCAAGAAGTTGGTCCATCCGTTCACCGGCCACAATAATCTGTTCAAGTAAGTAAACTCCGGTTTCATCAAGTTGCGAAGAGTAAATGTCGTGAAGAACTTGAGACGAACCGTAAATGATGGTCAACGGCGTCTTCAGGTCGTGCGACAGGGAATAGCTGAAGGCTTTCAAGTCATGGTTCAAGGCGCTGAGTTCTTGTGTCTTTTGCCGGAGTACTTCGTTTAGGGTAAGGATGCTCTGTTCCGTCTCCTTCCGTTTGGTGATATTCCTTACGGATTCAATGCCGGCTACGATCTTTCCCGAACTGTCACATAGTGGAGTGGAGATAATTTCAACATGAATAATTTCATCCCGCACCAGCGCGGCTGATTCGCGGCGATGAGGAAGACCGTCTTCATAACTTTGTAAGAGGTGGCAGTCTCCACATGCTGTCTCTCTCTTTTGATAAGCGCTGTAGCATGCTTCGCCGAGATGGTTCCCCATTAAATCGAGGTGAGCACGGTTTTGGTAAAGGATATTCAGCTTGAGGTCCTGGATACTGATAGCATCGCCGATGACTTCAAGAATTGCTTCTGATTTGTTCTTTTCAATGCACGCAACTTCCAGTGCTTCTTGCAGTGAGTTTTCGAGTAAGTCGCGTTTTCGCCAGATAGACGCGATATAGAGAATGAAGAGGATTAATGTTCCGCTGAAAAGAGCGCGAATAGCCATTTTTTGGGGGGAGGGAGAAAGAAAAACCTGAAAAAATGTTCCCCCCTCAAAAACCATATCGATGAGCGCTTCGCCGACAAAAGCAAAGAGAACTCCGCAAAGACCAAGAAAGACTAATAGAATTCCTTGATTCTGGGCGTTTTGAGATTTTTTCTTCTCTTTGTTCCCGCCGTTCATGTAATGGCGCTCCATGTGCAGATCAAAAATAAAAAACCGGATAACTTCTGCCAAGCAATACTCATTCCATTTTAATCTTCCAGGGCCAATTCTGCCATCGATAGAGAATCAAAGACTGAAGGCGTTGACGATGTGTTCGATTTGCGGGCCGGACGGGAGATAAAGGATGGCAATAACATCGAAACGTGGTTGTAATCCGCGGTGCTGGGTATCGCTCAGATACCATTGGGCGGTGCGAATGATCTGCCGCTGTTTTCGTGGCCCGACCGCTTCTTGAGGAGAGCCGTAAGCAAGAGATCGCCGCGTCTTTACCTCGATAAAGATGAGTAGTTTGACATGTTGGGCAATGATATCGATCTCTCCGACCGGGGTGCGGAGATTGCGAGCGACGATGCGGTACCCCTTTTCAGCGAGATAGAGAGCTGCGGCATCTTCACCGCAGCGACCAAGAGAGAGTCGGGCCTCGGTCATGGTTCGGGAACATATTCCCGGACACCGCGAAAGCTTTTCCGGTGCAGGGGGGAAGGTCCAAAACGGGCGATGGCCGCGAGATGAGCTGCAGTCCCATAGCCTTTGTGTTCGGCAAAACCATATTGTGGGTAGTGGCGAGCAAAGGCGCACATGATCCGGTCACGGACAACTTTCGCCAGAACCGAAGCGGCCGCAATGGAGAGAGAACGGGAATCTCCTTGTTTGATGGTGAGTTGTGGCGTGCTGAGCGGTATTTTGCTGATGCCGTCGACAAGGAGATAATCTGCAGGAATCTGTAAACGCGTTACCGCTGTTTGCATTGCCAGCAAGGTCCCTTGCAAGATGTTGACACGATCAATTGTCGCCGTAGAAACA
Organism: Deltaproteobacteria bacterium HGW-Deltaproteobacteria-4; assembly: GCA_002841765.1. NCBI lineage: Bacteria > Deltaproteobacteria > Deltaproteobacteria bacterium HGW-Deltaproteobacteria-4. Next base: position 26,582 of record PHAV01000020.1, read on the forward strand.
AGGCCGATAGAGAAGGCCCGTGCTTGACTAAGAATAAGGGGGTATAGTTCATCGCGTTTTTTAGCCGAGAGTTTTTTTGAGTCCGTTAAGCCGGGGAGATCGAAGCTGTCGGGCAGGATGACCGCTGCCGCAATGACCGGTCCGGCGAGGGGGCCCCGTCCAGCTTCGTCAATTCCGGCGATGGCAGCATAGCCGCGTTGTTTAGCTGAAAGTTCGTAGTCAAGGGGAGTGCTTGTTGCTGTGTCGGGGAAGGATAGTTGCATGGTCGATTGACCCTCCTTGCATTTCCAGCTGGATTTCCGGAAATGTCTGCGCTACAATCTTTCGGCTTTTGTTATTAAATTATTCAAAGTGAAGGAGAGTACGTTATGGCTGGACTGTTTCTGGGAATCTTTTTTTTGGCATATCTCTTTTTGTTGGTCGACTGGAAGAATTTGCGTGCGGCCTTGGCACAAGGAGGGTGGGCGACCGCGTGTCTGTATCTCCTCCTGGCCGTACTGATTACAATTGTTTATTCGTCCCCTGAAACTGCAGTGATGGCGCCGGCTGTTCACCACTGATCGACCGGACTTTAACATCAGTAGTGTAAAACAAAACGCCCCGATCAGCATGATCGGGGCGTTTTGTTTGGTCTTGGTTTAGTAGCGCTTCTCACGGATGCGGGCTGCTTTGCCCTGCAGGTTGCGCAGGTAATAAAGCTTGGCGCGCCGTACATCACCGCACATGACGACTTCTATCTTGTCGATGCTCGGCGAGTGGAGCGGGAAGATACGCTCGACGCCGTAGCTGTTCGAAATCTTGCGGACAGTAAAGCTGGAACCGAGGCCGCGGTTGAGGCGCTTGATGCAGACCCCTTGATAAACCTGGATGCGCTGCTTGTCGCCTTCAACAATCTTAACGTGAACGCGAAGAGTATCGCCGCCTTTGAAGACCGGGATATTCTTGCGCATCTGTTCCATTTCGAGACGTTCAATTGTGTTCATGTTTTCTTCTCCTCTATGCCGATTTTCGGACAAATCGTTTTGCTCCCGGCGCATGCACGGGGCGGGCTGTGGTTTAGAATCAACGTCCTGTGAAGATCCGGTCGAGAATGATGGCCGCCGCCGCTCTGACCGGTAAATGATTGTAGTCTGCAACTCCCTGAATCGATTGAAATGTTTCAAAGCTCCGCTCGATAATCTCCGGTGCCAGTCCTGATCCTGTCCCCAGAACCAGCAGAAGCGGCTCTTCTATGAGCAGGCGTTGGCAGTCTTGACCGTTCAACCCTTGCGGGCTTTTTGCACTGGTTACGATGATCCGTGCCGGTCGGGAGTGTTTCTTACTCCAGCGCTCCCGAGCCGTTTCAAGATCAGTCACTGTCTCCAGTAGTTGAAATGCGCTGCAACGATCGGGATTATGCGTCGAGCCATAACCGTGCAGCCAATGCTCAAGGATCTGCTCTACAACCTTTTGCTGTTCTTTGACCGGGGTGACGACAAAGAAACGTCCGACCCCGAAAGTGCGGCAGGTGCGAGCAATATCATGCAGATCCAGATTGGTGACAGCGCTTGCAACCACCTCGTTGCAACGGTTGAGCACCGGGTAATGGACCAAGGCAACCGCAAGACGGCTTAACACGGACTGGAGCTTTCCTTCTCCTGCACCATGTCCGCGAGGAATTTTTTATCCTCAGCAGAGAGTTCAGCGCTTTCGAGTAGTTCCGGGCGCCGTAACCAGGTGCGTCTTAACTGTTCGGTCCGCCGCCACCGGGCAATCCTGGCATGGTCGCCGCTGAGGAGGGCTTCGGGAACCTTCATTCCGTTGAACTCCTGTGGTCGCGTATAATGCGGGTGCTCAAGGAGTCCGTCGGCAAAAGAGTCGGTGACTGCACTGTTGCAATTGCCAAGAACACCGGGAATGAGTCGGGCAATAGCATCGATCATGACCATGGCCGGCAATTCCCCGCCAGTCAGGACAAAATCGCCAATAGAGTATTCGGCGTCGACCATGGAGCGGATGCGCTCGTCAAATCCTTCGTAGCGGCCGCAGACAAAGATAAGGCCGGTTTCCTGACTTAACTTCGCTGCTTCCTGCTGATCGAATCGCTGCCCTTGCGGGCTCATGAGCAGGACTTTTGATTGCGGCGTCTCTTCTTTCAGTTTCTGCAGCGCCCGCGCCACCGGTTCCGGTTTAAGGACCATGCCGTTTCCGCCACCATAGGGGATGTCGTCGGTGACTTTATGGCGGCCCTCAGCCCAATCCCGTAGATACCAGGCGCGGATGTCAATGATGCCACGTTCTACCGCTTTCCCTAAAATGCTCATGGCAAAGGGAGATTCGACCATGCTCGGGAAGAGGGTGAGCAGATCAAAGCGCATCAGAATCCGTTTCGGGAACTAATCCTTCAGGCAGATCAACGTGCATGATCTTGGCGTCTTCATCGATCTTGAGAATGAAGGCGTCAACTACCGGAATAAGAACTTCACCATGCGGGCCGCGTACGACGAGAATATCGTGGGCCGGTGTGGTGAAAATCTCAACTATCCTGCCGAGATCTCCGTATTGACTATCGTCAACCCGCAGGCCCTCAAGCTGGAACCAGTAAAATTCATCTTCTGGAAGGGATGCCAAATCATCGTGGGAGATGAGGACTTCGCATCCGATGAATGTTTCTGCACTCTCGACGGAAGAAATTCCCTCGAGGCGAAGCAGAAGATTTCCTTTATGGCGAGATGCTTTTTGTACCTGATGCAGGCTTTTCTTGCTTTCTCGCCACAGGGTGACTTCTTTAACACTATCCAGCGAAGATGAATCACCGGAATGAGGTCGGACTTTCAAGTCACCACGCAAGCCGTGGACGCCGATGACAACTCCTGCCGGAAAGAGAGGATCGACATCCATCGGTTGCATAGACACAGCAGTATCGTTCTTACGCTTTAGCTTTGGCAAGAATGCCGGAAGTGCGAAGAATCTGCAGAACTGTTTCAGTCGGCTGAGCGCCTTTGCGCAACCAGTCAATGGCGAGTTCTTCATTCAGGCTGATCATCGGCGGATTCTGTTTCGGATCGTACTGTCCAAGATTGTCGATAAAACGGCCATCGCGGGGAAAACGACCATCAGCGACAACGACCTGATAAAAAGGCTTTTTCTTGGCACCGCCACGGGCAAGGCGAATTTTAACGGACATAGTTTTCTACTCCTCTTTTACGTTGTTTCGATCAATATCGAAAGGGTTGATAATACATACTAAAGTAAGGTCCCTGTTCACTTTAAAAAGGGGAACGACCGCCTCGTCCCATGAGGCTGCGCAGTCCCTTGGGACCTAGCTGCTGCATCTTCTTCATCATTTTTTGCGCTTCGCTGAAACGCTTGATAAGTACATTGATATCCTGAACCGTGGTGCCGCTCCCCTTGGCGATCCGTAAACGCCGCGAGCCATTAAGGAGATGATGATCGCGGCGTTCGGCAACTGTCATCGAGTTGATAATTGCTTCGATTCGTTTCAATTCTTTATCCGGGGCCTGCATCCCCTGAGCTTCTTTAAGGGCTTTGCCGGCGCCGGGAATCATGCTGATAATTGACTCCATGGAACCCATTTTTTTGATGGTCTGCATCTGATCACGGAAGTTTTCGAGGGTGAAGCCTTCCTTTTTTACCCGCTTTTCCAGGGCCAGGGCTTCATCGCGATCGATGGCACCTTGCGCCTTTTCAATCAGCGAGAGGACATCCCCCATCCCGAGAATGCGTTGCGCCATGCGGTCGGCGTGAAAAACCTCAAGAGCGTCGAGTTTTTCACCGATACCGGAAAACTTGATCGGTTTGCCGGTGACCGCCCGCATGGAAAGAGCGGCGCCACCGCGGGCATCGCCATCCAGCTTTGTCAAGATGATACCGGTTATTCCCAGCTTCTGGTTGAACCCTTCGGCGATATTCACCGCTTCCTGACCAGTCATTGCGTCAGCAACAAGAAGAATTTCTTTTGGAGACAGACTCTCTTTGATGCGCACCAATTCGGACATCAGTGCTTCGTCGATATGCAGACGTCCGGCCGTGTCAAGAATCAGAGTATCGTAGCCGTTCAATTCTGCAAAACGACGCGCTTCGGTACAAATACGCACCGGATCCATGTCGGCTTTTGCATCGAAAACCGGGATGTCGAGTTGGCGCCCCAGGGTCTTCAGCTGCTCAATGGCAGCAGGGCGATAGATGTCGGCAGGTACGAGGAGCGGCGAACGTTTTTCTTTGCGCAGGCGCAGGGCCAGTTTGCCGCAAGTCGTCGTTTTTCCGGCCCCCTGGAGTCCGCAAAGCATCACTGCTACAGGTGGACGGGCATCCAGATTGAGATGATTGGCTTCCCCCTCGCCCATGAGGCGACCAAGTTCTTCACGAACGACCTTGATAACCTGTTGCCCCGGAGTCAGGCTTTTGAGGACATTTTGACCGATGGCATTTTCACGGACTGACGCGACAAAATCTTTGACAACCTTGAAGTTAACATCGGCTTCGAGAAGAACGAGGCGCACTTCGCGCAACGCTTCCTGAATGTTTTCCTCAGTCAGTTGGCCTTGGCCGCGTAGCTTTTTGAAAATGCTCTCAAATTTTTCACTGAGCGTATCGAACATGGGATATCCCAGGAAAGTTTTGCAAAATGCGAAATATAGAGAAGCCCTCTGTTGTTGTCAAGGGAATATCTCTTGGGCGGTGAATTTCCCCCCCTGATATTGATAGACTTCGGCCGGCGGGAGGCCTTGTCCAAAAAGGAGATTCTGGATTCTTTCGGCATCATCCGGGGTATAGCGCAGGGCCAGTCCACAATCAGAACTGATCTCCCGGGGTGCGGGTATCAACAGTATCGGTACCCCGGCCCCCTTCAATATTTTTTCCGCTTTCATTACCCGATGAATAGAGTGAAAGACCGCAATGAAATCATTTTCGCGAACCATGGCAGTATCCTTTTAGCGTAATTGACTTTCTTTGGCAGTTACGGATAAACTTAGAAAAATGTTGAAAGGTTTTATAGTGTCCTCTTTCGCAATCAATCTCTCAGGGCTCCTTGGTTTTGCCTTCCTTGCCAACATTCCTCTCGGTTATTTACGGCAGCGCTCCTTGCGTTTTTCCTGGCAGTGGTTTTTTTATATACACGCGTCAATCCCCCTGATTATTTTCCTGCGAGTTTGGCTCAATTTTGGCTGGAAGTGGATTCCTCTGACCCTCGGCTGCGCCGTTTTGGGTCAGATGGCGGGGGGGCGCTTACTCCGGCGCCTGCAGCGATGAGTCCCCCTGTACGGCGTAATCGCATGTTCCACCCGGCGGCGGCCGGAGCCGTTCTTGACGCTTTGACCCGGAACATGGGGGTACGTGAACGTCTTGAGCCTTATCGTGCCTGGAAAGTCTGGGCCGAAGTGGTCGGGCCGCAGACTGCACAACATGCCCAACCCTTTCGTTTGCGGGGCGGGGTTCTCGAGGTGCGGGTCGATCATCCGGTCTGGATGCAACAATTACAACTGCTTAAGCCGCGGATTCTCGAACGTTTAAATCGTGCTATCGCCCCCGGGGTGTTGGAGGATATTCACCTCCGTCATGGCCAGCCGGAAATTCCTGTTCCCGTAATTCCTACGGAAGAGATAGTGTTGCGCCCCCTGACCCCGGCAGAGGAGGGGGAGCTTAATCGACTCCTTCCTCCTGACGAAGACGAGCTCCATAATGCTTGGCGCAAGCTTTTGCTCCATCATCTCTTGAGCAAAAGTTAATCCCGCTTTTCAACAAAATCTCCTGCCAACATCCGCACTTCTTCCGAATAACCCTCCCCTTCATAAAGAAATAACGGTGGTTCAATGGTCAATCCCGGTCGGCCATTGCGCCGTCCCTCGATCAGGACGAGGTTGGCGGCATTCTCCCGCCGCGGGTGGATGCAGCGGAGTCGCTTCGGTTCGATCATTTTAGCGGACATTTTAATCAAAAGTTCCGGAATTCGTTCCGCCAGATAAATGGCATAAAAACGTCCGCCATTTTTGAGGAGATAGTGGCTCGCGTCGAGAAAATCGTCAAGGCTGCCGTGCAGTTCGTGGCGGGCAGTAGAGCGTTGCTCTCCAATGGAAATTCGTCCGCTTTCCGGTCGCCGGTAGGGAGGATTGGTGATAACGCCATCGAGGGATTGCGCTGCATGAGATTTACGCAGATCGCGTAAATCTCCCGGAATAATGTCAATTTGTTTTTCAAGATTATTGAGAAGGATATTTCTGCACGCCTGGTCGGCGCTGGCCGGATCTATCTCGATCCCGGTCATCTGTATCCCTGCTTCGCGACTAGCTAAGAGCAGGGGTAATACCCCGCTGCCACAGCCAAGATCGATCCATCTTTCCCCCGCCTTAATCCGGGTGAAGCTGGCCAGAAGAACCGGATCGATGGTAACGCGGAACCCCTGCCGCGGCTGGATAATTTGCAGTTTGCCGTAGCCGAGCGTGTCAAGGGTTTCATCGGGATGAAGGAGGGGAAGCAAGTCGGGGCAGGGGGGAAACTCATTCATCGGCAAAAAGAATATTCTGTGCAGAGCTGCGGCGCGGGTCGACGCGGGCAAAGTGGCGATAAGCAAGGGAAGTCGCTATTCGTCCCCGCGGCGTCCGGTTTAAATAACCCTGCTGAATCAGGTAGGGCTCAATGACGTCTTCGATTGAACCTTTCTCTTCGCCAATAGCTGCGGCGAGGGTTTCAAGACCGACCGGACCGCCGGAGAATTTATCGATGAGGGTCAAAAGGAGGAGGCAGTCCATGTGGTCAAATCCACACAGATCGACTTCGAGGCGGCGTAGAGCCAAGGCGGCCAAGTCCTGATCAATGCGGCCATTGCCAAGGATTTCAGCAAAATCCCGTACCCGCCGCAACAGGCGGTTGGCGATGCGGGGGGTGCCGCGGGAGCGCCGGGCAATTTCATCAGCGCCGTCTTCGGTAATGGGAATCCCCAAAATTCCGGCGCTGCGGCGGATAATAACCGCCAGTTCATCCGGCGTATAGAACTCCAGGCGGGTAATGACCCCGAAGCGATCACGTAAAGGTGAGGAGAGGAGGCCGATGCGGGTTGTGGCGCCCACGAGGGTAAAGCGGGGGAGGTCGAGTTTGATGGTCCTGGCGGAGGGGCCCTGACCGATCATGATGTCGAGCTGGTAATCTTCCAGTGCCGGGTAGAGGACCTCTTCGATGACCGGGGAAAGACGGTGGATCTCGTCGATAAAGAGGACATCGCCGGCTTCGAGATTGGTGAGGACAGCCGCCAGGTCGCCGGCTTTTTCGATGACCGGACCCGAGGTGCTTTTGATACTGACCCCCATCTCGGCGGCAATAATGTTGGCCAAGGTAGTCTTGCCCAGTCCCGGTGGACCGTAAAAGAGGACGTGGTCGAGAGTCTCGCGGCGTGAGCGGGCAGCGTCAATGAAGACCTGAAGATTCTCTTTGGCCTTGATCTGGCCGATATACTCTGTCAGCCGCCGCGGTCGCAGCGACGCCTCAAAGTTATCGTCATCGGCAGCAAGATCGGGCGTAATGATCCGTTCGTTCGTCATTCTGCTCCTAACGCATCAAGGCTTTCAACGCGTTCTTGAGGATCTCTTCCAGCGGGGTCTCCGGAGTAATAACAATGGCAGCCAGTGCCTTACGCGCCTGTACATCTTTATAACCGAGATTGAGCAGGGCAGAAAGGGCGTCTTCCGCCTGGTCAGACGACGGGGGCATAACAAAATCTCGTCCCCGGTCAAGCAGGTCGCCAGAGAGATCAAGCTTATTGACCTTTTCTTTGAGTTCGAGAACGAGACGTTCCGCACTCTTCTTGCCGATACCGGGCAAGGTCGCCAGTCTTTTCACGTCGCCAGCAGAGATGGCCTGCCGGAGATCACCCGGGCTGGCGTGCGAAAGGATATTAAGCGCCAGTTTCGGCCCGACTCCGGCAACGGAGAGGAGGAGGATAAAGAGGGAGCGCTCGTCAGCCGTCAAGAAACCGTAGAGGAGAAGGGCATCTTCGCGAACGTGAGTATGGATATGAAGTTTAACTGTTCCGTCATCGGGCAGGGAATAAAAGGTCGAAAGGGGAATCAAAACCCGATAACCGACACCGCCAGCCACCTCGATAATGATCTGGTCGGTTCCTTTGCTGACGAGTTGACCGGTCAACATGGCAATCATGAGCGCCTCAAATGGTTAGCCGTTTTCAACATACGTTCAGAGTGAAGGACATTGGTGTGGGCGTGACAGATAGCAACGGCCAAAGCATCGGAGGCATCTTCCTGAGCAATTTCGGGGAGTTTTAGCAGGGTCTTGACCATCTGCTGTACCTGGATTTTCTCAGCTTTACCATAGCCGACAACAGCGCTCTTGACCTGTAACGCGGAATATTCAAAGACCGGTAAGCCGTGATTGACTCCGGACAACAGGGCGGCGCCGCGTGCATGCCCAAGTTTAAGGGCGGAGAGGGCATTCTTGGCGAGAAATATTTGTTCGACGGCAACTGCTCCCGGTGCGTAGTCACTGATCACCTGACAAAGTCCATCATAAATAAGCTTGAGGCGGTCGGCAAGTTCCATATCGGCGCGGGTAAAGATGCCGCCGTTATCGACATGGATCAGTCGGTTCCCGACTTTTTCAATGATGCCGTAACCGGTGACCCGCGTCCCCGGGTCAATCCCTAATATGCGCATCAAAAGTCCATGTATGCTTCATCCGAGAATAGCTTCCATCTCTTCATCGGAGATGTCGAAATTGGCATAAACGTTTTGCACGTCGTCGTAATCTTCGAGTTTCTCCATCAATTTCAACATCTGCTCCGCTTGTTTCCCTTCCAGTTTTACCATGGTTTGGGGAATCATCGTCACCTCGGCCGATTCCCACTTCAGACCTTGTGCAGCGATGGCATCGCGGACGGCTGTGAAGCTGGACGGTGCAGTGATAACCTCAATCGAATCCCCTTCCTCATTGACATCGTCGGCCCCTGCTTCCAGAGCAATCTCGAAAATCTGGTCAAAATCATAACTGCTGGGGAGAGAGATCAAACCTTTACGATCAAAAAGGAAGGAGACGGAACCAGTGACACCGAGGGTGCCGTTGTTGCGACTGAAGATATGACGGACATCGGCAACAGTCCTTTGCCGGTTGTCGGTCATGAATTCAACAATAATCGCCACCCCGCCCGGGCCGTAGCCCTCAAAGCTGTCTTCTTCATAGACAACGGAGTCGAGGTCGCCGGTCCCTTTTTTGATCGCCCGATCGATGGTATCCTTCGGCATATTTTCAAATTTGGCTTTATCGATGGCTGTGCGCAGACGGGCATTGGCATCCGGATCGCCGCCGCCGGTCTTGGCTGCTACCGTAATTTCGCGAATAATCTTGGTGAAAATCTTTCCTCTTTTCGCGTCCTGAGCGCCTTTACGGTGTTTGATGTTCGCCCATTTACTATGACCTGACATGGTATTAATTCTCCTTGTCCGAATTTGTCCGACCGTTTGACGGCAGCATTCTATAGCACAAAGGAAGCCCCTTCGGCAAGAAGGACGTCAGTAAAGAGAAGGGCCGGATATCCTGTTGATATCCGGCCGTTGATATTTGATTGCACTGATAAAAATTAAAGAGGCGACCAATTTTCATGGTCGCCTCTTTAATTTTTCTGGCGGGGCTGACGGGACTTGAACCCGCGACCTCCGGCGTGACAGGCCGGCGTTGTAACCGACTCTACTACAGCCCCGAAACAGGTCTGGGAATAAAAATTGGTGGGCGAAACAGGGCTCGAACCTGTGACCCTCGGCTTGTAAGGCCGATGCTCTCCCAGCTGAGCTATTCGCCCGTTGAGTCAATGGCGGGGCTGACGGGACTTGAACCCGCGACCTCCGGCGTGACAGGCCGGCGTTGTAACCGACTCTACTACAGCCCCAAAGGTTCTTTTGAGACAGAGAACCGGCAGCCAGTGGGGCCGCCGGTTCTCTGAATTCTAGCTGGACATTATTGAAAAATTAAGCGTTGACAGCATCCTTGAGGACTTTGCCAGCTTTAAATTTCGGGGTTTTAGCGGCGCTGATCTTGATCGCCGCACCAGTCTGGGGATTCTTGCCGGTACGCTCAGCGCGCTCACCAACGCTGAAGGTTCCAAAACCGACCAATGCAACCTTGTCGCCTTGTTTGAGGGCTTCAGTCACCGTTTCAATAAGAGCTTTGAGGCACTTTTCCGTGTCTACCTTGCTGAAGCCCGTCTTCTCTGCCATTTCGTTGACAAGATCTGCTTTAGTCACAAAAACCTCCATGCTTTAATTGATTAGGATGAAACTGCTTCAATGCGGAGTGTTTATAACAGAGCCGTTTTGTTACTGTCAAGAAAATATTTGGTCAAAATCACCGCTGCTCACTGTACAGTTGGAGCCTCGGCGGTTATGACTCTTTCTTCTCGCTTCTCTGCAGGTGCAAGGAGGGCTGCTTCAAGGACTTGATCCATATGGTTGACGGGAATAATTGTGAGTCCCCGCTGGACGCTGGCCGGAATCTCCGTCAAATCCTTGCGGTTTTCCTCAGGGATGAGAACGCAAGTAATGCCCGCTCTTTTTGCTGCCAGCAACTTTTCCTTGAGACCGCCAATGGCCAATACCCGGCCGCGCAAAGTGATTTCACCGGTCATGGCTAATGCTCTATCGACAGCACGTCCTGTCAACGCCGAGGCGATGGCTGTGGCCATGGTAATCCCGGCGGATGGTCCGTCCTTGGGGGTTGCCCCTTCGGGGATATGGATATGGATATCGAGACGTTGGTAGAAATCCTTTTCGAGTCCGAGTTCCTGCCAGCGTGAGCGGACATAGCTGAGGGCCGCCTGGGAAGATTCGCGCATGACCTCACCAAGTTTGCCGGTAACGGTCAATTTTCCGCTCCCCGGCAGAACCGTAGTTTCTATAGTCAGGGTCTCACCGCCAACTGCGGTCCAGGCCAGACCGGTGGCGATGCCGACCATATTTTTAATTTCGAGGGCTCCGTAAGAATAGGTGTGAATGCCAAGATAGCTGCCAACCTGGCGGGAAGTCACGGTCACAGCTTTCTTGCTGGTCTGTGCCGCCAGGAGTTGCCGGGTCAGTTTTCGGCAGATGGCGGCTATTTCCCGTTCCAAATTGCGGACTCCCGCTTCCCGCGTATAATAGCGGATGATCTCATAGATTGCAGAATTGCTGAATTTAATCTGGTTTGGCGGGAAACCGTGCACTTCCAACTGTTTGGGGAGGAGGTAACGACGGGCAATATGCAATTTTTCTTCTTCGGTATACCCCTCCACCCGGATAATCTCCATGCGGTCGAGTAGGGCCCGTGGAATCGTGTGCAGGGAATTTGCCGTGGCGATAAACATCACCGCCGACAGGTCGTATTCAACATCCAGGAAGTGATCGCCAAAAGTATGGTTCTGCTCAGGGTCAAGGACTTCGAGTAAGGCCGACGAAGGATCTCCGCGAAAGTCGGTGCTCATTTTGTCAATTTCATCGAGAAGAAAGACGGGATTAACGACACCGGTTTTGCGCATTCCGTGGATAATCTTGCCGGGCATGGCGCCGATATAGGTACGCCGATGACCACGAATTTCGGCTTCGTCTCGAACGCCGCCAAGGGAAATGCGGACAAACTTTCTTTCCAGAGCTTTGGCGATCGAACGTCCAAGGGAAGTTTTCCCTACACCAGGAGGCCCGAGCAGGCAGATAATTGGTCCCTTGATCTTTTTGACCTGCGCTTGCACTGCTAAATATTCCAGGATTCGTTCTTTGACTTTTTGTAATCCGTAATGGTCAGCTTCAAGGATCTTTTCCGCTCGTTGCAGATCATGACGATCTTTACTCGCTTTTTTCCAGGGAATCGAGACGATCCAGTCGATATAGTTGCGGACCACCGTCGCTTCGGCAGACATGGGTGACATCAGTTTCAGTTTACGCAACTCAGCCAAAGCTTTCTCTTTTGCTTCTTTTGAGAGACCGACAGCGTTAATTCGTTCTTCTAATTCACGTAACTCCTGCTTGAAATCGTCCTTTTCACCCAGTTCTTTCTGGATGGCGCGCATCTGTTCGTTGAGATAATACTCTTTCTGACTCCGTTCCATCTGGCTCTTGACCCGACTGCGGATTTTCTTCTCGATGCCGAGGATCTGCAGTTCGTGTTCGAGGAGAGTGAGAAGACTTTCCAGGCGCAGGAGGGGGTTGATCTGCTCCATGATCTGCTGTTTGTCGGAAACTTTGACATTCAATTGCGGAATAATCGCGTCAGCAAGGCGTCCTGCAGCCGTGATTCCGGAAATCGAAGAGAACATCTCCGGCGGGATCTTCTTGCTAAGGTTGATATAGCTTTCAAAGGCGGCAAGGACACTCCGACTCATCGCTTCAATCTCGTCCGAGTCCGCTAACAACTCCTCTTCCAGGACGACTTTCGCATAAAGACATTCTGGACGTTCTTCGAGGCCGATGATACGGGCCCGTTCCTTCCCTTCGATCAGAACCTTAACGGTCCCGTCAGGGAGTTTGAGCAATTGAATAATCTGTCCGATAACACCGACTTCATAGAGATCCCCTTGGAGCGGGTCATCGACTTTCGGATCGCGTTGTGTTGTCAGGAAGATAAGGCGCTTTTCAGCATTGGCCGCTTCCAACGCCTGAATGGAGCGTGGGCGGCCGACAAAGAGTGGCGTGACCATCGCCGGAAAGATGACGATGTCTCGCAAGGGGATGAGGGGGTAGAGAGTTTCATTGGACAAGCTTGAGACTGCCTGCCCTGATTCAGGATAGTCGGTCATGACTCAAGCCCTTGGGGGAAGGTTGGTTGAATAAATCTACCGCCAGTTTTTAGGTGCAGTTGTTCAGGCCGATTCAGCGCAGTCCTGAAGAACCAGTGGTCGCGCGACACCCAAAATTGCGTCCTCGTTGATGACGACCTCGCGGACGCGATCAAGGGAGGGAATTTCATACATGACGTCAAGCATGGCATTTTCGAGGACGGAACGGAGACCACGGGCGCCGGTTTTCCGTTTCAGTGCTTGCTGTGCGACCGCAATCAGGGCGCCATCAGTGAATTTGAGGTTAATATTGTCGAGTTCAAAGAGCTTTTGATACTGTTTGACCAAGGCATTCTTCGGCTCCTTGAGAATAGAGATCAAGGATTCTTCGTCGAGTTCGTTCAGGGTGGCGATGACCGGCAGGCGGCCGACAAATTCAGGAATGAGGCCGAATTTGAGAAGATCACCTGGTTCGACCTGTGCAATGGCTTCGCCAGTCGACAGATTGTGGCGCTGCTTGGTTATCGCCCCGAAGCCCATCGACTTGGTGCCGATGCGCTGGGAGACGATGCTGTCGAGACCGGAGAAGGCGCCGCCACAGATAAAGAGAATATTCGTCGTGTCGATCTTGAGGAATTCCTGCTGCGGGTGTTTCCTTCCCCCTTTGGGAGGAATATTGGCGAGGGTCCCTTCGATAATCTTGAGCAGGGCTTGTTGCACTCCTTCGCCAGACACGTCACGCGTGATCGAGGGTGAGTCGGTTTTGCGGGCAATCTTGTCGACTTCGTCAATATAGATGATGCCGCGCTGCGCTTTTTCGATATCCCAGTCGGCAGCCTGGAGGAGGTTGAGGATAATATTTTCAACATCCTCGCCAACATAACCCGCTTCGGTCAAAGTGGTGGCGTCAGTGATGGCAAAGGGGACATTGAGCACCTTGGCGAGGGTCTGGGCGAGGAGGGTCTTGCCACTGCCGGTCGGGCCGAGGAGGAGGATATTGCTCTTCTGTACTTCAACATCGCCGCCACTGCGGAGGTAATTCACCCGCTTGTAGTGATTGTAGACCGCAACCGCCAAGGTCTTTTTAGCGCGCTCCTGACCGATGACATATTCGTCAAGAGTCTCTTTAATTTCGACGGGGCGGGGCAAATCAGACGAGGCTTCGGCACTGTGCGACTCGGATTCATCATCCATGATATCTTTGCACAGTTCGATACATTCATTGCAGATAAAGACGGAAGGACCTGCAATCAATTTGCGAACATCATTCTGCTCTTTGCCGCAGAAGGAACAGATTAACTGCCCGGAATGATCACTTTTTTGGCTCACTTTTTCAGCTCCATAGTATGAGGTTTACGCGTTACTATAGAGTCAACAATACCATATTTGCAAGCTTCCGCGCCACTCATGAAGAAATCCCGCTCGGTATCGGCAGCAATCTTCTCGACCGACTGGCCGGTGTGGTGGGCAATAATCCCATTTAAAATGTCGCGCATGCGGAGAATTTCCTGGGCGTGAATGTGGATGTCGCTCGCCTGCCCACGGAATCCACCCAGCGGTTGATGGATCATGATTCGCGAGTTGGGGAGAGTAAAACGTTTGCCCGCGGCTCCGGCCGCGAGAAGGACGGCCCCCATACTTGCTGCCTGTCCGACACAGATTGTCGAGACCGGCGCTTTCAGGTATTGAATCGTGTCATAAATCGCCAGTCCGCCGGTGACGACGCCGCCGGGCGAATTGATATACAAAAAGATGTCCTTCTCCGGATCTTCCGAGTCGAGAAAGAGGAGTTGGGCAATAATCAGGTTGGCAAGGTGATCATCGATCTCACCCCCTAAAAAGATAATGCGATCTTTGAGCAGGCGCGAGTAGATGTCGTATGATCTTTCGCCCCTGCCGGTCTGCTCAACGACGAATGGTATCATAGCCATTACTTACTCCTTCTCTTCGGTCGTCAACTCTTCCTTGTCAACCTCAGTCAGCTGGGATTTATCAAGGAGGAAGCGGATGGTCTTCTCTTCGCTTATCTGAGCCATCAAGCCAATGCGAGCATCTTCGCGGGCGTAATGCTTGCGCACCGCCTCGATCGGAGCATTGGCCATCGTTGCAATCTCTTCAAGGCGGCTATCGATTTCAGCCTCTTCGACGGTGATCCCTTCCTGAGTAGCAATGGCGGTCAGAATCAGCGTTCCCTGGACCTGACTGATGGCCGTGTCCCGATACATCTGCTTAAATGATTCCTCGGTCATTCCCATCATCTCCAGCTTCATTCCCTGGCTTTCCAGGCGCTGGCGGATATTCGCGAGCATATAGCCGAGCTGATTCTGCACCAGAGTCTCCGGAACTTCCAGGGGATTACGCTCGATCAGGGCGGTCACCAGGCGCTCGCGCAGATCACCATCAATGCGATTGATCTCTTGTCTCCGGGCATTCTCGGTCAATTTTTCCCGCAGTTCCGCCAGTGATTCCAAACCAAAACCTTTGGCAAATTCGTCGGTCAACACCGGAGCAACCTTTTCTCGCACTTTTTTCAAGGTCACGGCAAAGACCGCTGCCTTGCCGGCAAGGTCGGCGCTACCGTATTGCTCGGGGAAGGTGACCTGAACATCACGAGACTCATCGACCTTCATGCCGACAACCTGCTCTTCGAAGCCGGGGATGAACTGTCCGGAACCGAGTTCCAGGGTAAAATCCTCAGCAGTTCCTCCATCAAAGAGGACGCCATCGACCGAGCCGGAGAAATCAATGACGACGTGATCGCCGAGGGCGGCAGTATCACGGCTGGAGTCGACAATTTCGGCACGTCCTTGCCGCATCTCTTCGAGTTGTGTTTCGATCGATGTTTCGTCAAAGACGAAACGTTCTTTCTGCAGGACCAGACCGGTGTAATCGCGGGCGGTCACTTGCGGACTGACTTCAACCTCAGCGGCATAAGTAAAGGGTTTTCCGTGTTCGATCAGGCTGTTGTCAATAATTTTCGGGTCGCTAAGGACGTTGATGTCGTGGGTGTCGAGCGCTTTCACGTAACTGTCATTGATCAGGCGGTTGATGACCTGCTGCTCCATTTGCGGCGCATAGTATTGCTCAAGGATGGGGCGGGGGATCTTGCCGGCGCGGAAACCTTTGATTTTGGCGCTCTGACCGATCTTCTGGTAAGCCTTTTCAATTTCAGTCGCGACCGTTTCGGCAGGGACTTCAAAGGACAGGCGTTTTTTGATGCTGCTGATCTCTTCTATTGTGACGTTCATGGGTTTGCTCCTTGCGATTTTAATGGGGGTGTTGGATTGTGAAAAAAGAGACAGACCGAACCCTGCTGGGCTACGGTCTGGACGTAGAGTTAATGAATTCAGGAACCGTCAAAAATTATTGAAGGGTGACGGCTTGGTGCGAGAGAGGGGAGTCGAACCGTTATGGGGTAGAAAAGTAGGTTGCCCGTCCTACTGACTGTATTCATTTTACCCAATTAAATTCCTTGGAACCTAAGTTTTTTCAATACTTAGATTTATTCTCTTGTCCCCGACTACGCATTTTTTGAAAGAACAACTAGTTGTGCATTAACTCACAGGCGAGAGTGGATCGACTCGAACCGTGTTTTTCACATTTCATCTACGATCCAGCACTGTGCTCCAGATGCACCATGATGGGCTTAGTATGAAAAATGGTGCGGGCGAGGAGACTTGAACTCCTATACCTTGCGGTGCCAGATCCTAAGTCTGGTGCGTCTGCCAATTCCGCCACGCCCGCAAGCGAACGAGCTATATACACCAATCAGAGATATTAATCAATATGAAAAGGAGCTGGATTTTGGGAAGTTAACTAGCAAGTTTGTAAAAAAAAGATCCATGCGAGAAAGAAATCTCCGAAAACGCGTAACATCTCCTTCAGTTCGAATTCGGCGGTGCTCGGTTATGAACCCCAATGTCGGTGCGGCTTCGCCAAGAAGATGACCTCTGCATTTTTTTGAATGTCACGCCCCCACTGGAGGATTTGAAGATAGATCACTAAATCGAAAATCCGACACAAAGCGTCTCGGCTTTTGGTTTCTTATGAACAGCACGATCGAAAACATTTTGTGAGCCTACTATAAGACAGAGTTTCTTAGCCCTGGTGAGGGCTGTGTATATCAGACTTCTTTCAATCATATCGCTATCGACGACACAACAGATAGCGGTTACATCCATCTCAGACCCTTGGCTTTTGTGTATCGAGATGGCGTAGGCGGGCATCATTCCAACATCGAACATGGCATCAGTGTCGAGAGTAAGAGGCTGAGGGTGTCCCTCCAAATCGAAGACACCCACCAACTCACCATTTGTTATCTCAATGCATCTGAGGACACCCATAGTGCCGTTGAACAGATCAATATCATTCTTCGTTTCGGTAACAATAACGGGATCATTTTCATGTAGCCAGAGATGCCCGAGCGCTATTCGCTTCGCATCGCCATTGAGCTCATTCTGGAGGTGCTTATTTATTCTGTGTCCAGAATCGGGCATCCGTTCTGACATGTGAGGAGTAAGAATCTGGGCGGTGGGGAGTCTTGTCTTGATATTACGGAGAGCCTCCTTGATTTCCTGCTTAGCACATGGGACAAGAAAAACGCCCTCATCTTCTCCTGCCCATACTTGGAGTACATCGATCTGGCGGTCTTTTCCTTTTTCATCATATTTCCTCATCTGCATTGCAAGTTTGTGAATTGGTGAATTTTTCTTCTGACGAAGAACCTCCGTTAAGTTGACGCGAGGGATAGCTGCTGATTGAGCCATTTTGTGCCAAGCGATGCCAAAACCAACCGGGCTGAGCTGCTCTGTGTCGCCAACGGTAAGAAGGCTGAAATTCTTGCCATCGAAGAGGTTCAGAAGATTATTAAACAGGGCAACGTCGACCATTGAGCATTCATCGATGACAATTAAGGGATTGTCATATTTTGAAAGATCTATGACACCACTCTCGACCCTAGCGATTAGTGCATGAATAGTCCACGGCTTAATCTGGTGAGCGGTAGGAGTAGTTATGTCGTTTACAGCGAGGGTGTAAAAAACTTTGTGTAAATGGTCATCGTCGGTTACAACCCGTAACCACTGGAGGAACCGATGGCCATACCGAAAGACGTGCTCGACTGC
>PHAV01000021.1 GCA_002841765.1 Deltaproteobacteria bacterium HGW-Deltaproteobacteria-4
CTGGAAATCGGCACTCAATCAGTTTACGATCATCTTCGGCGACAGGATGCCGACTTATTAACCGACAAACCCATTTACACAAAATCCTTTACAGGCCCTCTGCTGATCAAGGCGGCGTTAGCGCTACTTGCATCCTGGTTGTAAACATGCACCCTCACTCTCAACCTGCCCGCTAAAAGCAATTATGAAGGCTGAATTATGAATTACGAAATAGGATAGAGAATCTAGGACGTTAGAGCTTAATACTCATAATTCCTCCTTCATGATTCGTCATTTACATCATTGTCCCTTAGCCTTTTCCTGATCCATGCCGGACTCCGGCGACAATCGAGCACAGCATAGACAATCACCGTCTCGCCTTCCCGGAGATAGTAGATGGCAAAGGGGAAGCGTTTTGATAGCAATCGGTAATAGTCATCTGCTACAACCAGATGAATGCCACCAAAAAACTATAACGAATCGATGTCGGAATAGAGCGTATCGATGAAGTAACTGCCGAGGCCGCCAGCCTGAGCTTCATAGAATCGGAAACCGCTTGCCAAATCCTCTTGAGCTTCAGCAAGAATGCGAACGTTCATTTCAATGACTCACGGATCTTCACCTTGGCGACTTCCCAGTCGTCGATCCGGGATTTGCCTTCCTTCACAGCGGCTGCCCGTTCGGCAAGTACCTCACGATGCCATTCCGGGACGGCAACGTCCTGCACATGGTGACAGAGGTCATCCCACAGAGTCTCCATCGTTTCAAGCTTATCGGCAAGGCTCATTTCGTCGAGCTTCAGAGCTACACCCATGATTAGACTCCTTTCTTCCGGCGACATGACCGCCGCCTCTCAACCTGCCCACTAAAAATAATTTTGACGGTTGAAGGATGAATTATGAAATAGAACTCCCTGCCCCATACCACATTACAAGGTGTCATTTTGTACCGTATTCACGACAGGAAGGCAATGATCAGAATCCAGAACTCGCTTTCTGCCTGACGTTGCGCCGTTGCGCCGTCGCGTGAAACCGCTCTTGATCCTTCAGGCACCAAATCGCCTCACGCAACGCCGCCCCAAAAGTAGGCGCTTCTAAGCGACGACGCAACGTAAACACCTCAAGCCATCTTCTTCCGTCTCTTCCCCGCCTTCAAATCAAAGTCCACCTGCTCAGGCACATTCCCCGCCGCCGGCGGCAAAAAGTGCTCTCCACTCACCACACTCTTGCCAGTCTTCCCCTCCAACTCTACCCGCGCTTTTCGAGCAATGCCGCCGCCGGCTTTACCGGCCATCTTGTTTTCAGCCAGGCCGGTGGCGACCATCGTTTCGGCGATCTGGCGGGTGGAGAGCTCGGCCAGAGCGGTAAAGATCAACTCCGCCTCGCTCATGTGATCACGCAGATTCTCACTCTTCAGACTCTTGAGCGCCTTGTGTTCCTTGACCCCGACACCAGCCCATTCCCGATGAATGAGATTGGTGAGGATGGCAAACTCCGACTCCTTGCTGATCTCATGTTCTTTCCAGTAATCGGTCAGCTTGTTGCGGGTCTCCTGCCCCATCATCCGTTGCTGGATCCACTTTTCGCTGCGCCCGTGCTGCTGCCAGTACTCGCGGGCCCGGTCGAGAGATCGCGCCGGATCGCCCATATCCTGCATCCGCTCGTAACCGACCTTGGCCAACCAGAGCTTGATCGGCTCGGCCTTGGGACTGGGAACAGACTGGATCAGCCGCAGTAGGGTTTCGGCAGTGGCAACATCAGTGAGGTACTTCTTCCCGTCGGCAGCTTCCAGTTTCAGTCGGTGACAATTTGTCACCGACTCGCTTCCCTCCTTGCCGATCCGTTCCTTCAGTTTGTTCCAGTACTTTCGAGCTGCCTGAAAGTCGGGCTGCTGAAGCAGAGCCTGAATAATATCCACGACCGAGAAATACCAGATTTCCGCTTTCTCGTCGTAAATCCTGCGAATTTTGTACTCTTCAAAAATTGCCAACTTGTTGATCATAGTTCCCCCTTGCGGCGAGCTTTAAAGAACAAAGACGTCTCCCTGCAGCTATTGCTTATAACTGTTTTTGTAGTAGCGGAGATTGTGCAAACGGTTTTCCTGGACATAGCGCTCAAGTTCAGCTTCCGTGACGATCCCGCGATCGAGGAAGAACCTTCCCAGCGGCACACCATAACGGCGCTGCCGGCCCAACAGCACCAGGCAGCGGTAATCATTGAGAAAGCCGAGGCGAACCGCAGCCTGGCCGAAAGGCTCATTCAGGCATTTTTTCTTCAGGATTTCGCGGATATCCCGGTGCGTGAGGTAGTCGAGATCGAGAGCAATCTCCCCGAGGCGCGGACGATGGCGATATTGCCAGGCGATTGCCTTGATCAAGGTCTCCCAGGAGATGAGCCGCCGGCAGAAGAGATATTCTCCCAGCCGCAGGGATCGCCTGGGGAGGGAGTTGCCGATATAGAAGAACTCCTTCCCGCTATTCTTCTGCGCCGGCGCTTCTCTATGGCTGAAACCGTTCCTGGTCTCCCTGGCGGGAGTTTCGGGCTGACGGGCCCTGACCGGTCGCGGCACGGATTTGACCCGCAGGATAAAGTATTTGTCCTGAAATTCTGACTTGAGGATGCCGTAGGCGTGATTGATCTGCTTGAACTTCTCTTCGAGGGTCCGACGATTCTCGCCGAGGAGCTCGGAGCGGTCGGGATGGAGAAGCAGCGCCTTCTTCCGGTACTCCTTTTTGATATCGACCATGCCGAGGCGATAGAAAGAGGGGCCGGAGGCTTTAAAGGTCATATCCGCAAAGAGCAGCTGAATGGCCTGCTGCAGTTCGGCCGGCATGGGCTCAGTCATGGTGTTATCCCTGAGGAGCGTCCTGGCTGATGATCGGTGTCTTCTTCAGGTAGACCATCCCCTGAAAGAGGGCGACGAGATCGCCGCTATCGTCGGTGACGTTGACGGTGTAGGTGGCAAGTTTGGGATTGCGGCTTTGTTCTTCGGCTTCGGCGTAGAGGGTGCCGCTGATGGCGGCCTTGACAAAGGAGACGCTGGTGTTGATCCCCATCGCCATCGGGCCGTAGGAATTGGAGGCAACGGCAAAGACAAAATCGGCGAGGGTAAAGATGGCGCCGCCATGCACGGTGTTGGCGCCGTTGAAGTGGTGCGGAGCAATCGCCATCCGGGCCCGCGCCATCCCCGGCTCGATCTCAAGGAGTTCGATGCCGACGTGGCGGGCAAAGTGGTCGTGTTCGTCAAAGAAGGCCTTGATCTTATGCATACGTCTTAGCTCCTGTAAAAGCGCCTCACGCAACGCCGCTACGTCGCAACGAGAATCCTGAAATCTGAGAGCTTATGATTCATGCCTGCCATTAGACCGTTGGCTTTTTGCCCTTCGTTGCGCCGTTGCGTCGTCGCGTGAAACTACCCTTGCTTCTATTGACTATTCAGCCAGCTTCTTTTTGAGGAGTTCGTTGACCGCGGCGGGATTCGCCTGCCCTTTGCTCGCTTTCATCACCTGTCCGACGAAGAAACCGAAGATCTTTTCGTTGCCGCCTTTGTAATCGGCGACCTGGGCGGGATTCGCGGCAATGATCGTTGCGATAAAGCCTTCGATGGCGCCGCTGTCCGA
The DNA here is from genome assembly GCA_002841765.1 of Deltaproteobacteria bacterium HGW-Deltaproteobacteria-4. Classification (NCBI taxonomy): domain Bacteria; class Deltaproteobacteria; species Deltaproteobacteria bacterium HGW-Deltaproteobacteria-4. The sequence goes on from PHAV01000021.1 coordinate 3,599, forward strand.
GACCTGGCGCAGGCCTTCGCTGTCGATGATGGTGTCGGCTTCTGTCCCGCTCTCCCACATCTTCTCGAAGACGATCTTCGCCTGTTTGCCGGAGATGGTGCCATCGTCGATGCGCTGGAGCATACCGACGAGGAGGGCCGGCGTCACTTTGCAGGCGGTGATGCTGATCCCTGCGTTGTTGAGATTGCGGCTGAGATCGCCGAGGATCCAGTTGGCCGCCGCCTTGGGCTGGGCGCCGGCAGCGACGCAGGCGTCGAAGTAACGGGCGATCTCCTGTTCGGCAATGAGGATTTCGGCATCGCGCGCCGGAAGGCCGAGCTCGCTCACGAAACGCTCCATCTTGGCGATCGGCAGTTCGGGGAGGGCAGCACGCACTTCTTCGACCCGCTCGCGGGAGATCTGTATGGGGACGAGGTCGGGATCGGGGAAGTAGCGGTAGTCGTGCGCCTCCTCCTTGCCGCGCATGGAGCGGGTGGTGCCGCTCTCGGCGTCGTAAAGGCGGGTCTCCTGCACCACCCGGCCACCGTCTTCGATGAGCTCGGCCTGGCGCTCGACCTCGTATTCGATCGCCTGCTTGATAAAGCGGAAGGAGTTGATGTTCTTGATCTCGGCGCGGGTGCCGTACTCCGGCTGTCCCCAGGGACGGATCGAGACGTTGGCGTCGCAACGGAAGGAGCCCTCTTCGAGGTTGCCGTCACAGACGCCGAGATAGATGACGATCTGGCGCAGTTGCTTGAGGTAGGCGATGGCTTCGTCGGCACTGCGCATGTCCGGCTCGGAGACGACTTCGAGGAGGGGCGTGCAGGCGCGATTGAGATCGACGTAGCTGTCGCGCCCGGTTGCCGCCCCTTCGCCGTGCAGGAGCTTGCCGGCATCTTCTTCCATGTGGATACGGGTGATGCCGAGACGCTTGCTCCCCTTTTCCGTCTCGATATCGAGCCAGCCGCCGATGCAGATCGGCTCTTCAAACTGGGAGATCTGGTACCCCTTGGGGAGGTCGGGGTAGAAGTAGTTCTTGCGGGCAAAGATCGAGCGTTCGGCTATAGTGCAATTGGTCGCCAGCCCGGCCATGATCGCGAATTCGACAACCTTCTCGTTCAGGACCGGCAGGGCGCCGGGGAGGCCGAGGCAGACCGGACAGGTCTGGGTATTCGGTTCACTGCCGAAACGAGTCGAGCAGCCGCAGAAGATCTTGGTCTGGGTCTGGAGCTGGACATGGACTTCCAGTCCGATGACGACTTCATATTTGGATGACATGGGAAGAATCCTTTTCATTGCAGGGGCAAATGACTGGGCGACTCACGAGTCGCCCCTACAAAATCGCCTGACGCTGGTGCCACTCGGTCGCCTGTTCATAGGCATAGGCGGCCTGGAGCAGGGTCGCTTCGGCAAAGGGCCGACCGATCAGCTGCAGGCCGATCGGCAGTCCGCCGGCCGAGAACCCGCAGGGGAGGCTAAGGGCGCAGGTCCCGGCAAGGTTGACCGGGATGGTGAAGATATCCGAGAGATACATCTGCAGCGGGTCGGCGGTCTTTTCGCCGAGGCGAAAAGCCGGAGTCGGCGCCACCGGCGACAGGAGAACATCAACCTGATCGAAAGCGTCGATGATGTCTTTGCGGATCAGAGTGCGGGCCTTCTGCGCCTTGAGGTAATACGCGTCATAATAGCCGGCAGAGAGGGCGTAGGTGCCGAGCATGATGCGACGCTTGACCTCGGCGCCGAAACCGGCGGCACGACTGCGGCAGTAAAGGGCGTTGAGCCCCTCCCCTTCATCGACGCGCAATCCAAAACGGATCCCGTCGTAGCGGGCGAGATTGCTCGACGCCTCGGCGGTGGCGATCAGGTAGTAACAGGCGACTGCATACTCGGTATGCGGCAGTGAGATCTCGACGAACTCGGCGCCGAGTCCGGCAAGGACGCGTTGCGCCTCCTCCAGTGCCGCCTTGACCTCGGGATCGAGTCCGGCACCGAAATACTCGCGGGGGAGGCCGATGCGCAACCCCTTGACGCCCGTCTCAAGACTGGCGAGATAGTCGGGGACCGGGGTATTAACCGAGGTCGAATCAAGGGGATCATAGCCGGCAATCGCCTGGGTCAGGATCGCGCAGTCGCGCACGTCGCGGGTCAGCGGCCCGACCTGGTCGAGGGAGGAGGCATAAGCGATGACGCCGTAGCGGGAGACGCGGCCGTAGGTCGGCTTGAGGCCGACGACGCCGCAATGCGCGGCCGGCTGACGGATCGAGCCACCGGTGTCGGTACCGAGGGCAGCCACAGCGGTACGGGCGGCGACGCAGGCAGCAGAGCCGCCGGAGGAACCGCCGGTGACATAGTCACGGTTCCAGGGATTGCGCACCACGCCAAATGCGCTGTTTTCATTGGAGCTCCCCATGGCGAACTCATCCATATTGACCTTGCCGAGGAGAACGGCGCCGCTGTCGTAGAGACGCTGTACCGCTGTCCCGTCGTAAGGAGGAAGGTAATCCGTAAGAATCTTCGAAGCGCAGGTGGTGCGGATCCCCTTGGTCACGAAGATATCCTTCAGCGCCAGCGGGATGCCGGTCAGGGGCCGGGCGGCGCCGCCCGCCAGTTCGCGATCCGCAGCGAGGGCGGCGGTACGGGCCGTTTCAGCAGCAACGGTGATGTAGGCGTTGATCTCACCGTCAACATCGTCGATCCGGGCGAGATAAGCGTCGCACAGCTCCGAGGCACTGATTTTGCCGCTGCGCAACAGAGTCTGCAGTTGAGAAATACTGTAATCGATTAATGGCATAGGTTTCATCCGTTCACTCAATAACTTTCGGCACCCGGAAGGTGCCGTCTGCACTCTTCGGCGCCGCCGCCATAACCGCATCCCGCTCCAGTGAGGGGCGCAGCTGGTCAGCGCGGAAAGCGTTCGCCATCGGCACGGCATGGGCGGTCGGGACAATCCCGTCGGTATCGAGATTGGCGAGGGTCGCGACATATGCGAGCATGGCATCCATATCCGCAGCCATGCGCTCGATATCAGGGTCTGAGAGGGTCAGTTTCGCCAGTTTGGCGACCTTTTTCACCTCATCCGCAGTGATCTTCATAGAGTCTCTCCTTTAAGCAGCAGGGCATTAAATAACATGCAGGGATGATGCTGACAAGAGTTGTGCGATAAAAAAAGCCCCTGAACTGGGCGTCAGGGGCTTGATGGAACATTGAATCCGTTAACTTTTAGAAAAGCGCGTTCTTCGCCAGAGCAATAACACCGCCCGGCAGGATTCCCATGTAGAGGACACCGGCCACGGCGATTACGATGGAGGCGACGACCGGAGCCGACATCTTGACCCACTCGAACTCTTCGGTCGGGGCCTTGAAGTACATGGCGACCATGATCCGCAGGTAGTAATAAAGGGAGACCGCGGAGTTAAGGACACCGATGACCGCCAGCCAGATATAACCGGCCTTGACCGCGCCGGCAAAGATATAAAACTTACCGGCAAAACCGGCCGTCGGCGGAATCCCCATCAGCGAGAAGAGGAAGATAACCATGGCGATCGCCAGCCACGGACGCTTGTAGCCAAAACCGGCAAAGCCGTCGAGGGTCAGATTCTCTTCACCCTTTTTACCGACCAGAACCAGGACAGCAAAGGCGCCGAGATTCATGAAGGTGTAGGCGAGCATGTAAAAGAGGATGCCCGAGACACCGATCTCATTGGCTGCGACGATCCCGACCAGTGCATAACCGGCATGCGCAATCGACGAATAAGCGAGGGTTCGCTTGATGTCGGTCTGATAGATGGCAATAACGTTACCGACGACCATGGTCAGAACAGCAATGATCCAGAGGAGGGATGTCCACTCTGCTTTCATGCCGCCAAGGCCGAGGATGAGGATACGGATGAAACCGGCAAAGGCAGCCGCTTTCGGACCGGCACTCATGAACGCGGTGATCGGGGTCGGCGCTCCCTGATAGGTATCCGGGGTCCACATGTGGAAGGGAGCCGCGGCAATTTTGAAGAGGAAGCCGGTGGAGAGGAGGAGGAGACCGGCCACTGCCATCGGATTGGTGATCGCACCCGGGTTGGCAGAGATAAACTCGCCCATACGTGCCAGATCGATCGTGCCGGTCACGCCATAAAGGAGGGCAATTCCGTACAGGAGGAAACCGGTAGAGAATGCGCCGAGCAGGAAGTACTTGAGGCCTGCTTCATTTGACTTGAGCTGACCGCGGAAAAAACCGGCAAGGACATAAAGGGAGACCGAAAGAACCTCTAATCCGAGGAAGATCATCATCAGGTTGGTCCCTGAGGCCATCCACATCGAACCGGCGGTTGCAAAGAGGATCAGCGTGTAGAACTCGCCAACCGGGTAGCCTTCCCGCTTGAGATAATCATCCGACATCAGGATTGTCAAACCGGCGGCAACCAGGAAGATGATATTGAAGAAGGTAGCATAATTGTCGAGAGCCACCCCGCCGGCAAAGCCGAATTCGGGTTTATTCCAGGCCGCTATAGAGACAAAGCCGGTAACAACGATAGCAACGAGGCTGAACCATGCCGCCGGAGTTGATTTGCCGCGGGGCATGAAAGCATTCATCAGCAATAGAACCATGCCGAAAGAACAGAGGACGAGCGAAGGGAGTATCGCATCGAAATTCACGTTCTGCATGGCGATTTGGACCAGATTTTCCATGAAAGAGCTCCTCCGGAGTCGATAAATTCCAGATCAGTAAATGTTACTGGTGACCCTGCGGCGGCATACCAGGATGTGTTAAGCGCGGATTACCGAGAGAATGTCCACCTGTACTGGCCGGGATAACCATGGCCACCTGCTGGCTCTTGACCTGCTTGATCAGATTCTCCAGAGCCGGATTCATTTTGTCAAAGAAGGTGTTGGGATAAACGCCGATCCAGAAGACAAAGACCAGCAGCGGCACCATCAGGGTAATCTCTCTAGCGGAGAGATCTTTCAAATCGGCGTTCTTCGGATTGTTGCACTCACCGAACATAACGCGCTGATACATCCAGAGCATGTAAACTGCTGCAAAGATGACCCCGGTGGTGGCGACAACTGCGTACCAGCGGAGCTCACTTTCAAAGGCGCCAAGGATCGCAAGAAATTCACCGACAAAACCATTCGTCCCGGGCAGGCCGATTGAGGAGAAGGTCATAATCATGAAGATCGTCGCAAAGATCGGCATCTTCTTGGCCAGACCGCCGAATTCGTTGATCTCACGGGTATGGCGACGCTCATATAGGAAGCCGACGATAAGGAAGAGTGCACCGGTCGAGATACCGTGATTGATCATCTGCAGCATGCCGCCCGCCATCCCTTGCAGGTTCATGGCGAAGACACCGAGCATGACAAAACCGAGATGCGAGACGGACGAGTAGGCGACGAGTTTCTTGACATCGTCCTGCATCATCGCCACCAAGGCACCGTAGATGATGCCAATCACGGCCAGGGTCGCGAGGAGGGGCGTGAAGGTCTGCATCGCCTCAGGGAAGAGGGGGATAGCAAAGCGGACATATCCGTAGGTACCCATCTTCAGCAGAACGGCGGCGAGGATGACCGAACCGGCGGTCGGAGCTTCGGTATGCGCATCCGGCAACCAGGTATGTAAGGGGAACATCGGTACTTTAATGGCGAAGCTGAAGGCAAAGGCGAGGAAGAGCCAGGTCTGGAGATTGCCCGGTATGCCGAGTTTGTAGAATTCGACGATCGAGAAGCCGTCCGTGGCAATACCGGTCTTTACCCCGTAGTAATAAACATAGATGATGGCGACCAGCATGAGCAGGGAGCCGACGGCCGTGTAGAGGAAGAATTTCACCGCTGCATAGATACGGTTTTTTCCACCCCAGATACCGATGAGGAAGTACATCGGAATCAGCATCAATTCCCAGAAGATGTAGAAAAGGAAGAGATCGATGGAGACGAAGGCGCCTAGCATCGCGGTTTCAAGCAGCAGGAGCATTGCCATGAAACCCTTGACGTTCTTGTCGACCGCATGCCAGGTCGAGAGAACGGCGATCGGCATGATGAAGGTTGTCAGCATCACCAGCCAGAGGCTGATGCCATCGACGCCAACGTTGTAATTCATCTGGAAGAAATCGCCGATGCTGATCCACTTGCTGAATTCAGTGTAGTGCATCGCCGCCGAGGTCTTGAAGACATCGTCAAATGCGAGTGGCAGACTGATCATGAAGGTAATGATTGTCACCACCAAGGTCCAGACCTTGAGGGCATTCTCTTTCGCACCCGGCATGAAAAGCAGGATGGCGAGTCCTACAAGCGGGAAGAAAGTCATCCAACTGAGAAGATTTTGCATGGGGTATCAGCTCCTTGGTTCTCTATCGAAAGCTGCCAGACGCAACTATTTAAAGACGTAATACGCGATGATGACAAAGACACCGATGACCATGGTCATCGCATAACTGGCGATCAGTCCGGACTGGGTATAACGCATACCCCGGGCACAGGCTTCGACCGTCGCTGCGACACCGTTAACCACACCGTCAACCACCTTGACATCAAAGCCTTTCCACAGGAAGGTGCCGAGTTTTTTGGTCGGATTGACGAAGAGCGCATCATAAATTTCGTCGACATACCATTTGTTGAAGACGGCGCGATGCAGGCCCGGGAACTTCGCAACAAACTTTCCGGGGAGATCCGGACGTTTGTTGTACATGTAAAGGGCTATGCCGATACCGATGGACGCAACAACGACGGAAAGGAACATCAGGCCATACTCAGTCGCGTGACTACCGTGAGCTGAAAGGTTGAAGGTCTCCTGGGCATGGCCGAAGACCGGCTCAAGGAAGTGTTCCAGGTGATTCGAACCACCAAGAATCTTGGGTACACCGACAAAACCACCAAACGCAGCCAGACCGGCTAGGATGATCAGCGGTACAGTTATCGTCCAGGGGGACTCGGGAATGTGATCTTTTGCCTTGGGATTGGCACGACACTCACCCCAGAAGGTCATGGAGACAAGACGGAACATATAGAATGCTGTCATCATCGCTGCCGCCGTGGCTGTCAACCAAAGGAGCCAGTGGCCGCGAGTCGAACCGAAGGCCCACCAGAGGATCTCATCCTTGGAGAAGAATCCGGCAAAGAAGGGGATACCGGAAATAGCGATGGTCGAGATGAGGAAGGTCCAGTAGGTGATCTTCATCTTCTTGGAAAGGCCGCCCATATTCCGCATGTCCTGGGGATCATCATGACTGTGAGCATGGTGCAGACCATGATGCATACCGTGAATGACCGAACCGGAGCCAAGGAAGAGGCAGGCTTTGAAGAAGGCGTGGGTCATCAGGTGGAAGATACCGGCGGTAAAGGCACCGACCCCCATCGCCAGGAACATGAAACCGAGCTGGGAAACAGTTGAGTAAGCAAGGACTCGCTTGATATCGTTCTGGGCAAAACCGATGCTGGCTGCAAAGATCGCGGTTGCCGCTCCGACCATCGCCACAATCAGCATGGTTGTCGGCGACATGGCAAAGAGGATGTTCATGCGGCCGATCATGTAGACGCCGGCGGTGACCATCGTCGCGGCATGGATGAGGGCGGAGACCGGTGTCGGGCCTTCCATCGCATCCGGCAGCCAAGTATAAAGTGGAATCTGCGCCGACTTGCCGGTGGCACCGAGGAAGAAGCAAAGGGTAACGATTGTCACTACCGTACTGCCGGCACCAAGGAGATGGGCATTGGCGGCGATTTCGGTAAATTTCACCGTCCAGACCCCGTGGGAACCGAGGGTCCAGAAGAGGATGCCGAGACCGACGAGGAAGCCGAAGTCACCAACCCGGTTGACAACAAAGGCCTTCTTGGCGGCGTCACCGGCGCTCTTCTTGTGGAAGTAGTAACCGATCAGCAGATAGGAACAGAGGCCGACCCCTTCCCAGCCGATAAACATCACTAATGCATTGTTGCCAAGAACCAGCATCAGCATGCAGAAGCAGAACAGGTTGAGGTAGGAAAAGAAGCGATAAAAGCCTTCTTCGCCATGCATGTAACCGATGGAGTAAAGATGGATCAGTGTCCCGACCCCGGTGACGACCATGATCATCAAAGCCGAAAGGGGATCAAGAAGGAAACCCCATTCAACCTGCAGATGGCCGACCGACATCCACGAGCCAAGGATCTGTTCGTGAACCTTGACCGGATCGTTCAGCAAGCTGAAGAAGCAGCCTGCCGAGACCACAAAGGAAAGACCGATCATGGCTGTCGCAAAACCGCCAATCACCGCTTCGTTCTTGATCTTTTTGCCGAACAGTCCGTTGATGATGGAACCCACCAGCGGAAAGAACGGTATGAGCCAGAGATAGTCGTACATCTAAAACTCCTTCGAGCGCAAAGTCCCTAAATGCAGCGGGTCGCGGTTACCATTTCAACGTGTTAGCATCATCGATATCGAGGCTCTCACGATTACGGAAGAATGTAATCATCAGCGCAAGCCCGACAGCTGCTTCAGCCGCAGCGACGGCCATGACAAAGAAAACAAAGATCTGGCCATCCATATTACCAAGATGACGGGACAGAGCAATAAAGGTCAGGTTCACGGCATTGAGCATGAGCTCGACACACATGAAGACAACGATTGCATTTTTTCTGGTCAGGACGCCAAAGACGCCGAGGGAAAAAAGGATGGCACTTAACACCAGAAAATAGTTAACAGATATCATGGTCTCTCTCCTGTTGCCCTTCGACTTTAGACTTCGCGCTTTGCCAGCACAACTGCGCCGACGATCGCAACTAAAAGCAGAATAGAAGTCACTTCAAACGGTAGTAGGAATTCAGTAAAGAGCGATCTGGCGAGAAGCTCGGTATGACCAAATTCGCGAAGGGCACTCTCTGTCATTGGCCCGTCAATATTTGCAACTTCGCCGCGATTCAGCATGTAGAGAGCCTGAATACCGATCAACACTGCCATCAGGGCGCCACCGGCAACAGCATGGGAGCTTTTGACGACATCAACCGTGCCGATATTAAGCAGCATGATGACGAATATGATCAGAACCATGATCGCCCCGGCATAAACAATCAGCTGAATTGCCGCCATAAACGGGGCATCGAGCATCACGTAGCAGGTCGCCAGGCAAAAGAAGGTATTCACCAAAGCAATGGCGCTGTTCACCGGATTTTTACAGGTAACGACGAAGATGCCGGAACCAACCGCGACAAACGCTACAAAGAGAAAAAAGAGGATCTCCATCGGTAGTGCTCCTATCGTTACTTGAGCAGGCGCTCTTTGGTGAATTCAAAATCTTCGCGCTTGTAGTTGGCAAGCTCGTAATTTCCGGTCATTTCAATTGCCTCAACCGGGCAGGCTTCTACGCAGTAACCGCAAAAGATGCAACGCAGCAGATCAATTTTGTAGACCTTCGGATATTTCTCACCTTTTTCATTTTCCGCCGTCTCGACAGTGATGCACTTGGCCGGGCAGACTGTCGGGCAGAGGTAGCAGCCGACGCATTTTTCCCGGTCGTGCTGCAACACAAGGCGGTGCAGACCACGAAAACGTTCAGAGGGCTGCAACTTCTGCGCGGGATACTCAACCGTCGTTGTGTATTTCGGCGCCATATGTTTGAAGGTGATCCACAGACCTTGCGCAAATTCTTTGAACATGGGTCAATCCTCGTTCTCTAGGTTGGATACTGCTACAGCAGAATGAAGAAGCCGGTTACAACGATATTCAACAATGCCAGCGGGATAAAAATCTTCCACCCGAGATACATCAACTGGTCATAGCGGACACGTGGCCAGGTGGCGCGAATCCACATAAAGAACATCATGAAGCCGACGACCTTGATGAGAATGTTGACTACGCCCCAGAATGGACCGTCCCAGCCACCGAGGAAAAGAGTCGAAATGACCGCGGAGAGAACGATCATGTTCGCGTATTCCGCCATGAAGAACAGTGCATACTTCATTGAGGAATATTCCGTTGCAAAACCGGAAACAAGTTCAGTCTCTGCTTCGGGAAGGTCGAAAGGCGTCCGGTTGATTTCGGCAAGGGAGCAGATCACAAAAATACCGAAAGCAAGGGGTTGCGAGAAGATGTACCAGTTATGAATCCAGGAAGGGAGCGAGGTAATCCCCCAGAGCGGTCCCTGTTGTGCAGCGACAAGACCGCGCATGCTCAGAGTGCCGGAGAGCATGAAGATCGCAACAATTACCATCCCGGCAGCAAGTTCGTAGGAAATGACCTGGGCGGTGGAGCGAATGCCGCCGAGGAGCGCATACTTGCTGTTTGAACTCCAGCCGGCAAGGACGACACCGTAAACACCGAGTCCAGCCATCGCCAGGATGAAGAGGATACCGACATTCAGGTCAGCTATCTGCATCGGGACAATGTAGCCGAGGAGGGTGATATCCGGACCGAAGGGGATGATTGCAACTGTCACCAGGGCAGGGACAACCATCATCATCGGCGCAAGAACAAAAGAGAACTTGCTCGCTTGTGACGGAATAATGTCTTCCTTGAAGAAGAGTTTAAGACCATCCGCGATCGGCTGGAGCAGACCAAACCACCCGGTCATCGTCGGACCGAGACGGGTCTGCATATGCCCGATTAATTTACGCTCAAGCCAGGTAGCGTAAGCAATCATCAGCATCACCACGCCGAAGACAGCCAGAATCTTTACCAGCATGACTGCGACGAACATTCCGGGTGCATTTGACAGGCTCAACAGTTCAGGTGTCATGTCTATCCTCTTCCTTCGCTGTACTTTAGGGTATACGCAGCAATAACTTTATTTACTGACTTGCACCGGCGTGACCGCGGCGCCGTGCCAGATACGATTGAGGCCGGCAGAAGCAAAGTGATAAGGGGCAAAGAGGACTCCCCTGGGGAGGCGTTGTCCGATTTTCACTTTTATCCTTATTTCTGATCCATTGCCTTTAAGAGTGACGATTTCTCCCTCTTTAACCTGCAAGGCAGCAGCATCTTCACGACCAAACTCGAGGTACGCTTCATGTTCAACGGCATTAGGACCGCTGGCATGAGTCGAGAGTGTACCGTTGTGATAAAGGGCGCTACCGGTCACTAACACTAAGCCGTCAACAGGAGATTGTCCTTGAACCGCTTGGACTTTACGGCGGGGGAGCGAAAGAATCTCACCGCCCCAGACCGTCCCCTGAGGACCAATCCCCGCAAAATCGATCCCGTTATAGAGGTCTATTGCCGCGAATATCGCTTCAGTTCCAGCATAAGCAATCTTGCCGCCCAAACGGGAATCAAGTTGAGCAAAGATCGCTCCATCCGTCTGCGATTCGCCTGGCGAGGAGACTCCGGGACGAACCCGCTGAATGCGGCGCTCAGCATTGGTAAAGGTTCCGTCCTTCTCAGCATAACTAGTGGCGGGGAGGACAACGTGCGCCAGCTCGGCGGTTGGTGACAGGAAGATATCCTGAACAACAAGGAAGGATAACTCCTTGAGAGTCGCTTCGAGAGCACTTCGATTTGGGTAGACACTCAGCGGATCTTCAGCAATCACATAAAGCGCATCCACCTGTCCGGTAAGCATTGCGCTCGAACCGAGGGCACCGGAGCCGGGGAGAATCCCGAGATCGATGGCACCCTGACTGTTGGCTTTTTCGCCGCAAAGGTAAAGACCGCTTCCTTCCCGGCCGGCAATCCCGGTCAGCAGTGCGAGATTTGCTGCAGCGATGGCAGTTTCGCGACTCTGGGCGGCATAAGGAAGGCCATAAGCAAGAAGTATCGCTGCACGTTTTGCTGTAACCATCCGCCTGGCAGCAGCACGGATCAGTTCGGCATCAACACCGGTCTGCGCCTCTACGGCTTCCGGGCTATAGGCAGCCAATGCCGTCTTCAGCTCGGCAATGCCCTCTACCCCTTCTGTCACCGCAATATTTTCATCGAGGAGGACAAAGGCCATAGCATTAAGGATATTCACCTCGGTCCCCGGTTTGGTCAGCAGTGTTTTGGCACCGGGAAGCTTGGTAAACTTTCCTTTTTTATCAGAGATAACAAAGAGGCTTGCTTCGCGACGCTTGACAGCCTGATTGACAACCATGCCGAAGACCGGGTGGGTCTCATAAAAATCCGAACGGATACACAGGACCGCTTCAGCTTCCTCAACCTGCGGATAGGTGCCGGTCGAAGCTGTCACCCCGAGAGTTGCAAAGAGACCTTCGGTCACCCCCTTGTAGCATTCACCGCCGGAGTGGTCGATATTTTCGGTGCCGAGAGTTTTGGCAAGATTTTTCAGCAGGAAGAATTCTTCATTAGTGAGGCGGGCACCGGCGAGAATACCAATCCCCTTACCCGTTTGCGCTTTCTGCAGACCGGTGGCGACAGCCGCCAGTGCTTCCTCCCACGAGGCAGGAACGAGTTTACCGTTCTTGCGCACTAACGGCTGGGTCAAACGATCCTTGCTGTTAATAAAAGAGTAACCAAAACGGCCACGGACACAAAGGTTACCGTCGTTAACACCGTTTTTATCGTTAAAGCGGATGGTTTCAACTTTGTCCTTGAGGACGCCAAAGGTAACCGTGCAGCCGTTCCCGCAATAACCGCAGACAGAATCAACTTCTTTTAACTGCCAGGGACGGGCCTTGAACTTGAAGGGGCGGGGCAAAATGGCGCCGACCGGACACATTGACACACACTGGCCGCAGAATTCACAGTTCAGTCCGCGATCGAAAGCCGTAGCGATCTTGGTCTCGAAGCCGCGATTAATGAAGGAGTAGGAACCGTAGCCGACAATTTCATCACAGACGCGCACACATTTACCGCACAGGACGCAGCGGTTCATGTTGCGTTCGATCAACGGATTGACTTCATCTTTCGGAAGATCAAATTTGACCCCCTCAAAACGGTTGCTGCTACAATCGAATTCGTAGGCAAGATCCTGCAGATCACATTCGCCAGCCTTGTCACAGACAGGACAATCAAGGACGTGGTTAACCAGAAGGAATTCAAGGACCGTTTTGCGAACTTTATTAATTTCATCGGAAGTGGAACGGACAACCATACCCTCAGTCACCGGCGTTGTACAGGAGGGGATCAGACGTCCCTTCATCTGCTCAACTTCAACCAGACAAACACGACAGGCCCCATAAGGGAGGAGCTTTTTTGCATAACAGAGTACCGGTATCTCTACACCGGCCTGTTTCGCTGCCTCATAGATGGTCGCGGTCCGGGGAACCGTAATCTGTTTACCGTCAATCGTAAGAGTTACCATTATCGACCTCGTATCCTCTACTGGTAAGCGCTACTCAATAGCCATGAACGGACAGGCATCGTAACAGGTTGTGCACCGTGTGCATTTATCAAGATCGATCACTGCCAGCTGCCCTTTTTCCCAGGTGATGGCATCCACCGGGCAGGCTCTTTTACACATACCGCACTTTTTACAGTTATCCATGACCGAAAATTTGAGCAACGGCTTACAGACATGGGACGGGCAGTATTTGTCTTTAATATGCGCTTCATACTCATCACGGAAATAACGGATGGTCGACATAACCGGATTCGGGGCGGTCTGTCCGAGACCACAGAGTGAACTCTTCTTGATATCGACGGCCATATCGAGCAGCAGCTCAATATCCCCTTCACGCCCTTCTCCGGCGCAGATCCGCTCAAGGATTTCGAGCATGATCTTCAGACCAATCCGACAGGGAATACACTTGCCACAAGATTCAACACGGGTAAAGTTCAGGAAGAAGCGCGCGACGTCGACCATGCAAGTCGTTTCGTCCATAACCACCAGACCGCCGGACCCCATCATCGCTCCGGCCTTGATCAGTGAGTCATAATCGACCTGCGCTTCCAGGGCATCAGCAGGGAGACAGCCACCAGAAGGACCACCGGCCTGTACTGCTTTGAACTTGCGGTTCTTATCGATACCACCGCAAACGTCGTAGATAACCTCGCGCACAGTCGTTCCCGCGGGGACCTCGACAAGACCGGTATGTTTTACCTTTCCTGTCAAAGCAAAGATTTTGGTCCCCTTGGTCCCTTCGGTTCCGATCGAGGCATACCATTCTGCACTGTTATAAAAGATGTAGGAAATGTTGGCGAATGTTTCAACGTTGTTAATGTTGGTCGGTTTCCCCCACAAGCCGCGCACGGCTGGGAATGGAGGGCGGGGACGGGACATACCGCGCTGACCTTCGATGGAGGCCATCAATGCCGTCTCTTCACCGCAGACAAAGGCACCGGCGCCGGCCTTGATCTTCAGATCAAACTTAAAGCCAAGCCCCATGCAGTCTTTACCGAGAATTCCCTTTTCATAGCAGGTGTCGATCGCTTTTTGCAGCCGCTTGATTGCCAGGGGATATTCGGCACGGACATAAACGTAACCGTATGTACAACCGATGGCATAAGCACCGATCATCATCCCTTCGATCAAACCGTACGGGTCGCCTTCGAGGACCGAACGATCCATAAAGGCCCCGGGATCGCCCTCGTCCGCATTACAGATGAGATATTTCAGGTTACCGGGAGTCGCCTTGCAGAAAGACCATTTCATTCCGGTCGGGAAACCGCCGCCCCCACGACCACGAAGTCCAGATTTCTTGACCTCCTCGATAACTTCTTCCGGTTTCATCGTCACTGCTTTACGTATACCGTTAAAGCCTTGATGCTCAATAAAATCGTCAAAACTTTCGGCATCGATCGTCCCGCAACGGGAGAAGACAATGCGCTGCTGCTTGGCAAGAAAATCCGTATAGTACTTACCGGCGACCTTCTTTACAACCGGGTTGCCGGCAAGGATATGTTCCTCAACCAATTGCGGCACCATGTCGGAGGTCACAAAATCATAGGTCACCGCTCCCTGCCCAGGGATGACGATATCGACCAGGACGTCGTTGGCACAAAGGCCACGACAGCCGGTACGTTTGACATCACAACGCTTGCCAACTTTGGCTTCAACGCCATGCTTTGCGAATTCGGCCTCAAAGGCCGCAGCGACTTCGAGGGAACCGGAAGCGATCCCGCCGGTTCCGGTACAGATTTGTACTTGAATTTGTTCTGAAGGTGCGGCCATCTCGTCTATCTCCGCTACAGGTTTGGGTAGTGGTTCGTTCCCGTCGTGCCTAGTCATTCGCCAGGTATTTATCGATGACTTCGTTCATCTTCTGCACATTCAGGCTGCCATAAGTGGCATCATTGACCATGATGACCGGAGCCATGCCGCATGCACCGATGCAGGCCACGTACTCGGCGGTGAACTTGAGATCTGCTGTCGTCTCGGCGTGGCCGATCCCGAGTCGCTCGGTGACAACATCTCCAATACGGTTGGCGCCCCTGACATGGCAAGCAGTCCCTTTGCAGACGCGAATAATATATTTACCGCGCGGCTCCAGGTGAAACTGAGCATAAAATGTCAGAACCCCGTAAATCTGGCTGGGATAAACATTAAGGCGCTCGGCAACGAGATCGACACACGGTTCGGGAATGTAGCCGTAATGCTCTTGAATCGCCTGTAAAACCGGCATTAAAGCACCCTGCATAAACTCGTAGTGATCGAGAATTTCATTCGCACCAGCGAGATCTATTTCTAGTTCCTGCTCTTGTTGTTCCGCAACATTACTCATAAGAGCCCTCTTTAACGCCGGGATTTAGCGGTCAATTTCACCAAGGACGATATCGAGTGTTCCGATAATCGCAACAACGTCAGCAATCAAGCGTCCCTGCACCATCTGCGGCAAGGCCTGAAGATTGACAAAGGAAGCCGGGCGGACCTTCATCCGATAGGGATTACTTGAACCGTCCGAGACAAGATAAAAACCGACCTCACCCTTTGGGTTTTCAACACCCTGATAAATTTCGCCGGCTTCAGGTTTCGGACCTTCACTGATGATCTTGAACTGATGGATCAGGCCTTCGATGGTATTGACGACGTCTTTTTTCGGCGGGAGACAGATCTTCGGACAGTCAGCCATAATTGGTCCGGCTTGCAAGCGATCGAGCGCCTGGCGAATAATCTTGACCGATTCACGCATCTCATCAAGACGGACACGGTAACGCGCCCAGGTATCGCACCCCTGCTCTACACAGACCTTGAAGTCATAATTTTCATAGCCACTATAGGGATTGTCACGCCGCAAATCCCAATCGACACCGGAACCACGAAGAGACGGTCCACTCAAGCCGATATCAATGGCAGCCTCAGCATCGATGACACCGACACCCTGGATACGCTTCTGCCAAATTATATTGCCGGTGAGAAGACCTTCGTAGGTATCAATATGACCGGGCATAACATCGATGAAGTGGCGTACGTCTTTTTCAAAACCGTCCGGGAGGTCGGCAGAGAGTCCGCCGACACGAAAATAATTGGATGTCATACGGGCCCCGGAGAGCTTTTCGTACATATCCATGATCATTTCGCGTTCGCGAAAACAGTAGATAAAGACCGTCATAGCACCAATATCAAGGGCATGACAGGCAAGCCAGACGAGGTGGCTCTTCAGGCGGGTGATTTCCGCCATCATGACGCGAACCGTCTGTGCACGCTCCGGAATCATATCGGTAATACCGAAGAGCTTCTCGACCGCCAGCACATAACCAAGATTGTTATGCATCGGCGCCAGGTAATCGAGACGGTCAGTCAGGGGAAGCACCTGATGATATGTCCGGTTTTCAGAAAGTTTTTCTACACCGCGGTGCAAAAAACCGATATGTGGTGTTGCCTTGATAACAGTTTCGCCGTCAAGTTCAAGAATCAGCTGCAAAACTCCGTGTGTGGAGGGGTGCTGCGGACCCATGTTAACTGTCATGGTTTCGGTCGATGCCATCGCTTGCCTCTTCAGTCTAAATTAGATCTGCGGAAGATTGATCAGGAGAGCCCGCCCTGATAGAGCGCGCGGCCAGGACCCTGAACCGGATAATCTTTGCGTAACGGATGCCCTACCCAATCTGCGGGCATAAGAATACGACGGAGATCAGGATGATTATTAAAAGAAATACCCATCAAATCCCAGCACTCACGCTCATGCCAGTTTGCCGTCCCCCAGACTGATGTGACCGAATCGACCGTCGCATCTTTCTCGGCAACAGCAACCTTCAAGCGCAGACGCTCATGGGTCGTGATATTGTAAAGATTGTAGACAACCATGAACCGGTCATCCTTCTTGCCAAGATAGTCAACACCACAAAGATCGCACAAAAAGTTGAAACCTTCGCTTGTCTTCAGGTAAAGACAGATGGCAACGATCTGCTCTTTCTTGACGATGACCGTTGTTTCTCCACGGAACCCAAGAACTTCAAGTACCGAAGAAGAAAACTTTCCTTTTAAATTTTCGACAATAGCTTCTACGCTCATCTGCTTGTCCTTATCGTCACTAAAGTTGCCACAACGAACCGATCATGCGTCATTAATGACTTCGCCGATTCCGATGGCTGCACCAAAGGAGTTACGCTCGCGCATAATTTTCTCCTGCAACTTGATAAGCCCATACAACAGGCCTTCAGGGCGCGGCGGACATCCGGGGATATAAACATCGACCGGAAGATATTCATCAATACCCTGCACAACACTATAGGTGTCAAATACGCCACCGGAACAAGCACAGGCGCCCATGGCAACGACATACTTCGGCTCAGGCATCTGCTCATAGACAGTCAGGATAACCGGCAACATCTTCCTGGTAACTGTACCGGCAATAATTATGCAGTCCGCCTGCCGGGGAGATGCACGAAAAATAATCCCGAAACGGTCAAGATCGAAACGTGCAGCACCCGTCGACATCATCTCAATGGCACAACAGGCCAAACCAAAGGTCATCGGCCAAAGGGAACGGGATCTGGACCAGTTGACCACCTTGTCCAGAGAGGTCGTAATGACGTTATCGCCCAGCGTTTCTACTCCCATTCGAGCGCTCCTTTTCTCCAGACATAAGCATAACCGACTACAAGAATGGCAATAAAGACGCCCATCTCAGCAAAACCGAACATCCCCAACTCCCTGAAGACAACAGCCCAGGGATACATAAAGACCGTCTCAATATCAAAGACAATAAAGAGCATGGCAATAATATAAAACTTGATCGGGAAACGTTCACGAGCCGTACCGACCGGCGGCATACCGCACTCATACGGTGCCAACTTGACCGCGGACGGCTTCTTCATGCCGATGAGCCCCGAAAAGACCAGCGACCCCAGCGCAAAAGCCATAGAGATACCGAGCAACACTAGTATCGGTAGATAAGTATCCAACATGCGATCTTAGTCCTCCTGGATTATTTATATCGCAGCGGTCGTCAGCACGAGAACAAAACTCCGTGCTGACACCGCACCTCTGCCGGCGGCTTTGGCGGAGCAAAGTTAGGATAATTCATCCTTGAAGTCAAGGAAAAAATGCCATCCATCCAACCTTGATTTAACCTGTATTTACATATAGTTATCAACGCATATCGGGTGATTTGTTTTTTTTAAATCATTAAAGCTAATCCCGCTGAGTCTGAATTGGACCTATCCACACTTGACGGCGTGCTTGTTAAGGTACCGCTGAATCCATTCAAGTTACACAACAGGAAGAACTCCTTGACAGCACACTGACTGCATGCTAATCAAAACTTTCCTCACGGCGACTCCGGCCTTAACTTCAACCCGAAACAGGGGGTCACATGATTCACAATCAATCATCCCGATGCTTTGCAGAAGCCAACCAGATTATCCCCGGCGGTGTCAACAGCCCGGTCCGCGCCTTTCGCTCGGTCGGTTGCGAGCCGATCTTCATCGAACGCGCAGCCGGCTCAAAAATCTATGATATTGACGGCAATGCTTATATTGATTACGTCGGCTCCTGGGGGCCGATGATCCTCGGCCATTGCCACCCGCAGGTTGTCAGCGCCATCGAAAAGGCGGCGCGCAACGGCGCTTCTTTCGGCGCACCGACCAAGCTTGAAATCGAACTGGCCGAGATGGTCTGCGAGGCCTACCCGAATATCGAGATGGTGCGCATGGTTTCGTCCGGCACCGAAGCGACGATGAGCGCCATCCGTCTGGCGCGCGGCTACACCGGGCGGGATAAAATCCTCAAATTCGACGGCTGCTACCATGGCCATGCCGATTCCCTCCTGGTCAAGGCCGGCTCCGGCGCTGCCACGTTCGGGGTTCCGACCTCCCTCGGGGTTCCGGTTGACCTCGCCAAACACACCCTCACCGCTACCTATAATGATCTTGAAGAGACCCGCAACCTAGTTCGGGTCAATTCCGGTCAGATCGCCGCCATTATTGTTGAGCCGATCGCCGGAAATATGGGCTGCGTCGCCCCCCGCCCTGGTTTCCTTGAAGGATTGCGGCAACTCTGTAACGAAGAGGGGATCGTCCTGATCATCGACGAAGTTATGACCGGCTTCCGCGTCGCCTTTGGCGGCGCCCAGGAACGCTTCAAGGTTCAGGGTGACCTCGTTTGTCTCGGCAAGATCATCGGCGGCGGACTCCCGGTCGGTGCCTTTGGCGGCAAACGCGAGATCATGGAGAAACTCTCCCCCCTCGGCGGCGTTTATCAGGCCGGCACCCTCTCAGGCAACCCCCTGGCGATGAGCGCAGGGATAGCCACCCTGAAGCTCCTCAAGGAGCCCGGTTTCTACAACCTTATCGAAGAGAAGAGCGACTATCTGGAAAAGGGACTGTTAGACGCTGCCAAGGAATCACCGATTCCGACCTGCTGGAACCGGGTCGGCGGCATGTTCTGCTCCTTCTTCACCGCAGGCCCCGTCACCAACTTCACTGAAGCGTTAAAGAGCGACACTGTCGCTTTCGGCAAGTTTTTCCGCTCCATGCTCGATCAGGGGATCAACCTCGCCCCGAGTCAATTTGAAGCCGGCTTCATGAGTGCCGCACACAGTCAGGATGATCTTGATCAGACCATCGCTGCAGCTCGCAAGGCCTACAAGTCCCTGTAACCGCAGCTTGTCTGATGAGAACGACGAAAGGCCCCGGTATTTGCCGGAGCCTTTCGTCGTTCAGAGTCGCTAAGGCTAAGAGCTGTTAAACGCTCTTGCTCCACGAATCGCGCAGGGTAGCAATACGATTAAAGACCGGCACGCCGCTTGCCGACACTGCCGCATCAAGACAAAAATAGCCCTGGCGTTCAAACTGGTAGCGGATCAGCGGATCAGCTGTGGCCAGCCCCGGCTCACAGCGGCAGTCGCGCAGGATCTCCACTGAATGGGGATTGATCTGCTGCAGATAATCGACCTCTTTGCCGACGCCCGGCTGCGGTACACTGAAGAGGCGATCGTAAAGACGCACCTCGGCCGCAGCACTGTCGCGGGCCGAGACCCAGTGAATCGTCCCCTTGACCTTGCGCCCGTCCGGCGAAGAGCCACCGCGACTGGCAGAATCATAACTGCAGCGCAGCTCGACGATAGCGCCGCTGGCCGGATCGTGCACCACCCCGGTGCAGGTGATAAAGTAAGCGTTACGCAGCCGTACCTCTTTCCCCGGCGCCAGCCGGAAGAAGCCTTTCGGCGGCACTTCGGCAAAGTCGTCCTGCTCGATATAAATCTCGCGGCCAAAGGGGACGGTACGGACACCGAAGTCAGGATTGGCCGGATGATTGGCCACCTCCATCAGCTCAACCTCCCCTTCCGGATAATTCTCGATCACCACCTTGAGGGGACGCAGCACTACCATGACCCGCGGCGCGCTGTCGTTGAGCTCCTCGCGCACACAATCTTCCAGAACACTCATATCGATCCAGTTATCATTCCGGCCGACACCGATACGCTCGCAGAAGGTGCGGATCGCTGCTGGTGGATAACCGCGCCGCCGTAGTCCCGACAGGGTCGGCAGGCGCGGATCATCCCAGCCGGCGACATGACCGTCACTGACGAGTTCAAGGAGCTTGCGCTTACTCATCACCGTATAGGTCAGGTTGAGGCGGGCAAACTCGTACTGACGCGGGCGCGCCGGCAGAGTGAGATTATCGATGACCCAATCGTAAAGGGGACGGTGGTCCTCGAATTCAAGGGTGCAGATCGAGTGGGTCACCCCTTCGAGGGCATCCGAGATCGGGTGGGCAAAGTCGTACATCGGATAGATGCACCAGGCAGCGCCGGTACGATGATGTTCGGTCTGCTTGATACGGTACAGGGCGGGATCACGCAGGTTGATATTCGGCGCCGCCATATCGATTTTAGCGCGGAGGATATGAGTGCCATCGGCAAATTCACCGGACCGCATGCGACGAAAGAGGTCGAAACTTTCAGCACTGCTCCGCTCGCGGTAGGGGCTGGCCACCCCGGGTTCGGTGAGGGTGCCGCGCCGCTGCCGCATCTCCTCGGCGCTCTGGCTGTCGACATAAGCCTTGCCGGCGTTGATCAGCGCCTCAGCACACTGATAAAACGTTTCGTAATAGTCAGAAGCGTAATAAAGGTGCTCCCCCCAATCGAAACCGAGCCAGGCGACATCGCGCTTGATCGACTCTTCATATTCGACCTCTTCTTTGGCCGGATTGGTGTCATCAAAACGGAGATGACAGCAGCCGGCAAAATCTCGGGCGAGGCCGAAGTTCAGACAGATCGACTTGGCGTGGCCGATGTGGAGATAGCCGTTCGGTTCCGGCGGAAAGCGGGTGACGATGGAGCGATGCCGCCCCTCTTTGAGATCGGCGCTGATAATATTGCGGATAAAGTTGCTCGGCGTACTTTCGGTAACCTGATCATCCATAAGCGTGACATCCTGCGCGAGTAGTCAAAAAAGCTGCGGCACTATAGCCAGTTTCTGTAAGTTTTTCCAAGGAATTAATCCACTCTTTAGATTGGCGACGAATAACCGACTATTTTAGTTATTTTTCCCTTGCACTCCGGAAAAAAAGTGATAATATACTACTAAATGAATCAGCAATTATGCCCGCAGGGTAGAAAGGAGCGAATCATGAAGATCGAAATTCTCGTTAATGCCAAGAGCGTTGAAGCCGGTGACCGGGTATTACAAAACGTCAAAGAGGCATTGGAGCGGACTGATATCGAAGCGGAAGTTCATATTTATCATGATGCTCACAAAATGATTGATCACCGTGTTTATATTGCTCCGGCCCTGATGATTGATGATGCCGTTCGCATCGCTGGACGGATACCGGAAACAAAAGAGATCCTTTCTATCTTTGCCGAACGTCCGCGTTACCACAAACGTTTGAAAAAAGTCGCCTGACCCCGACAGGCGAAGCTCAAAATTTAAAGTTTGCCGGAAGAGGTCCTCCTGCTCTTCCGGCTTTTTTTGTCTTTTTTGCTCCCTTTACATTTTCCCCGCGCTGCGGTAGTTTCCTCGGAATTCTTTAAGAAACCCTGGAGACCATGCGATGCGACAGATTGCCATTATTGGCGGGGGAATTTCCGGACTTTCCGCCGCCCATGCGATAGAACGACTGAGCAGAGCCGCCGGCATTGCCGCTCAGGTGACGATCTTTGAAAAAGAAGAGCGCACCGGCGGCAAGGTCTGGAGTCTGCACGAAGAAGGCTTCCTCTGCGAATGGGGCCCGAACGGCTTTCTCGACAGCAAACCGATGACGTTGGAGCTCTGCGCTCACCTCGGCATCAGCGAAAAACTGCTCCGTTCTGACGACAACGCCCGCAAGCGCTTCATCTATGCGACCGGGCAACTGCACAGCCTCCCGGAGAACGGGCCGAGTTTTCTCAAATCGCAGCTGATCAGCTGGCCGGGCAAGATGCGCCTGGCCGCTGAACTCCTGATCCCGCCGCGCCGTGACGGCGTTGACGAAACCCTGGCATCCTTTGCCCGCCGCCGCCTCGGCCCTGAAGCCCTCGACAAACTCATCGGCCCGATGGTCTCCGGCATCTTTGCCGGCGATCCCGAGACCATGAGCCTCAAGAGCTGCTTCCCCCGCATCTGCGAACTTGAACAGCAGTACGGCGGCCTGCTCAAGGCGATGATTCTTCTCGCCAAGAAGAAGAAAGCCGAGGTCAAGGCCGGCAAAGCCGTGGCCAGCGCCGCCGGTCCGGCCGGCATCCTCACCTCCTTTGTCGGCGGCATCCAGGATCTGACCAACGCCACCGCCGCTTCCCTGAGCGGGCCGGTGCGCACCGGGACAACCGTAACGGCGATCCGCCGCCAGAGCGCCGGATTCGAACTCACCCTCGCCGACGGCAGCAGCGTCAACAGCGAAATCGTCATCTTTGCCGCCCCCGCTTATGCCCTGGCCGGGATAACCGACAGCTTCGATGCCGAGATGGCGCGGATCCTCCGCGAGATCCTTTATGCGCCGATGAACGTCATCTGCTGTGGCTATGAGCGGGAAAAGATTTCCCGCAACCTCGACGCCTTTGGCTATCTCATCGCCAAGAAAGAGGGGCGTGCCACCCTCGGCACCCTCTGGGATTCAAGCATCTTCCCGAATCGCGCCCCGCAGGGAAAGGTCCTGCTGCGCTCGATGATGGGCGGCGCCACCAATCCCGGCGCCATCAACCTCAATGACAGCGACGTCCTGACGAAAGTCCGGGGCGATCTCCAGCAGATCATGGGGATCAGCGCCGCCCCCGACTTTGTCCGTATCTTCCGTCACCCCCAGGCCATCCCCCAGTATACCGTCGGCCACAGCCGCCGCGTCGAGGCCCTGCGCGCCCGCGCCGCCTTGGCGCCGGGGCTCTTCCTCACCGGCAATGCCTTCTTCGGTGTCGGGCTTAACGACTGCGTCAACGCCTCCAATCAGGTCGCCGACGCCGTCCTCGCCCATCTGCAAGCGTAAATCCTTCGTAGGGGCACGGCGCGCCGTGCCCCTACAGAAACCAGTTAAGAGGCAACAGCAACCACTCCAGACCGCGGATCAGCCAGCTGCGACGCTCGTGCTTCGACAGTTCAATCGGCTGTGATGCCGCCAATTCGGTTACAATGAGCTCCTCCACCTGACGACCGAAATCCTGACTGGCGACGATCACACTCACTTCGTAATTACGATGAAAACTGCGCTGATCGAGATTCGCCGAACCGATCACCGCCCAGGAGCTGTCGATCAACATCACCTTGGCATGCAGAATCGCCCCCTGCCGTTCGTAGACCTTGACCCCCCCCTTGAGCAACACCCCGTAATAGCTCCTATTTACCAGCCGTAGCAACGGAACATCACTGCGCGCCGGGAGGATTATCTCCACCACCACCCCGCGCCGCGCCGCCCGGAACATCGCGCGCAGAAAGCGCGGTCCGGGGACGAAGTAAGGCGTTTCGATGCGGATACTGGAGCCGGCACTCGCCATCCCCAACATAAAAGCGTCACGAATTCGTGAACGATTATGATGTGGACCGCCGCTGACAATCGCCACAGCGGCGTCGCCACCAGCAGGGGGAACTAGCGAACAGCTGCAGGAAATGGGTAAGATCTCAGATGTGCTCAGCCAATTCTCCGCAAAGAGTTGATGGAGTTCCTTGGCCGCCGGCCCCTCAAGGCGCAACCCCATATCCCGCCAACTTCGCAGTGGATCGTCCCCGGCGTACTCATCACCGATATTCAGGCCGCAGGCGTATGCCAGGCGGCAGTCAATGATGGCAATTTTGCGATGATCACGTTTATCAAACCAGCTGAGACCGTTCCGAAAGGGGGGAGGATTAAAAGCGGCGCAGCGGATACCGTCTTGTTCGAGGACGGCAAAGAAACTGGCGGGAGTATCGAAAGAGCCGATGTAGTCGTAAAGGAACTCGACCATGACCCCTCGCTGCACTGCCCGTTTCAGACTCGCCGCCAGCAAACGACCGGTGCGGTCGGCACGGACGATATAAAATTCCAGAGAGATCGAGGTCGTCGCCGCCTCGACGGAAGCAAAGAGATCACGAAAAAAGTCACTGCCGCTTCGCAACAGGACAACACGATTCCCCGAGGAAAAGCTCGCGTCGATACTGCGCCGAAAGCGGGCGAAGAAACGGCTAGTGAGATTACGAGGCCCTTGCGGCGGGAGGATTAACGACATCGGCAGTCACCCATCAGATTAGATGCGCTACCATCCCGGCAGGGAAGGATGATTTTAATTCTACGCGGCAATCGGGTGATGTCCAGAATAAACCGCCCAGTGCTGTTTTCATCCGGATAAAAACAAAAAGGTGAGCGATCTACAGCGCGCAGAAACGTTGCACCGCCGCCGGAATCGCACCGGCGGTGATATTACCGAAGGCAAGCCGAAGATAGCCCTCAAGTCCGGGGCCGAAGGCCTCACCGGGGAGACAGATGAGATTCTCTTCGAGAGCGAGACGCCGCGCCACCTGCCGGCCGCTTTGGCCGGTAAAGGGATGGCGCACCCAAGCAAAGAAGGCACCGCTGGCGCTGATGCAGAAACGATTTCCGGCAACGGTGAAGGACGTCCTGAAAAGATCGTGACGCTCCTGCATCATGCGGGCATTGGCATCGACCCAGGCATCGAGATGGTCGCAGCCCCAGGCAATGGCATGCTGGGTGAGACGCGGCGCACAGACGACCATGCTGTCCTGTACCTTGAGGGCGGCATGGATTACCGTTTCACTGGCGACCAGTGCCCCGGCGCGGTAGCCGGTGAGGGCGTAGGTCTTGCCGAAGGAGGCGATCTGAACGAAGTGATCGCCCCATTCCGGCGTGCTGAAGAGGTCGTGGCGGGAGACAGGCGGGACAAAGGTGTTATAGGTTTCATCGAGGACCAGGGCAATATTGCGGCGTTGCGCCAGCTCAAAAAGTTCGCGTAGCAGGGCCGGGGGCAGGATGGCACCGGTCGGGTTACTCGGTGAAACCAGGAGGATTACACGGGTCCTTGCAGTGATCGCCGCAGCAATCTGCGCCGGGTCGGGGAGACCGCCGGAACCTTCAATATAAGGGAGATAACGCGGCACCACCCCGTAAGCAGCCAAGGCCATGGGATGATCGAAGTACGCGGGAAGAGGGACGATGACTTCATCCCCGGCCCGGCAAAGGGTCAGCATCGCCAACCAGAAGGCCTGACTGGCACCGACCGTCAAACAGATTTCCGTTGCCTGCGGCCCGGCGCCGTAGCGGCGTTCATACCAGTTGGCAATGGACTGCCGGACTGCGGTGAGCCCTTCATCCGGGGAGTATTTGGCAATATCCGGATCGTGCAGCAGAGGAGTCAGCGCCTTCATCATCGTCTGGGCCGGGGGATAATCGGGGATGGCCTGACAAAGGTCAATAAGTGGTTTTTCCGGAGGGAAGGTGTGATCGGCGATCCACGATTTAACCTCGGTAATCGGCGGAGGCTGAATGGCGGCCAGAGCGGGAGAGAGCGAAAAGGGCATAACGCCTCCTGAACAACGAAAGAATTTGGCAATTCCCCTGCTGTTCCTTCGAAAAACAGTGGACAACAGCCACTGTTAACAAACCAGACAGGCCTCCAACTTCCCGTCCGGCCGCCCGGCCATTAACTCCATAGTCGCCTGTGCCGACTGCGGTTTACCGAACAAAAACCCCTGAACCTCGACACAGCCAAGATTTTTCAGATAGGTCAGTTGTGCAACCGTTTCGACCCCTTCCGCCACCATGTGCAGTTTCAGCCCCGTCGCCATGGCAGCGATGGCATCAACAATACAGGTCTGCCTGGTGTCCGGCTCGATATCCTTGACAAACGACCGATCAATCTTGATGGTATTGACCGGCAGTTTGTGCAGATAACTCAGGGATGAATAACCGGTTCCGAAATCGTCAATGGCAATGGTCAGGCCACTGGCTCTCAGGCGCAACAGCTTCTGAATGGCGCTTTCACTGTTTTTCATCAGCCCGGACTCGGTAATTTCGATTTCGATATAATCGCCGCTGAGATTAAGTTCCTCCAAAGTACCCATGATCTTCTTGACAAAATCATCCTGCTCAATCTGGATCGCCGAAATATTAATAGAGACCTTAATCTTGGGCAGTCCCTGTTCGCGCCAGCGACAGATTTCTTCACAGGTGGCGCGAAACACCCAGTCGCCGATAGGAATAATCAACCGTGTCTGCTCCGCCAGGGGAATGAAATCATTAGGCATCACCAGCCCTTTTTCCGGATGGAACCAGCGGAGAAGTGCTTCCATGCCGACGATCTGACAGGTGAGCGAGTTGACTTTCGGCTGGAAGTGGATTTCAAACTGCTTCTGCTCAAGGGCCCGGTGCAGGTCGCGCTCCACTGCCAGATGGCTGACAAAGGAATCGTTCATCTTTTCACAGAAGAAACGGAAACCGTCCTTTCCATTTGATTTGACGTGGTACATGGCGATATCGGCGCTCTTCACCAAAGTTTCCATCGTTTCACCACCATGCGGATACATGGCGATGCCGATACTGGCGCTGATGAATATTTCCTGATTGTTGATAAAGATAGGAGCCCTGATGTTATCGAGAATCTTCTGGGCCACCGCACCGGCATCCTCTTTTGTCCTGATCCGCGGCAAAAGCAGGGTAAACTCGTCACCACCAAAACGGGCCAGAGTATCGTAAGCGCGCAGACACAGCGTAATCCGCTCCGCGACAATCTGGAGCAGTTTGTCCCCCATGCTGTGGCCCATAGAGTCGTTGACCAGCTTGAACCGGTCCACATCCAGATACATGACCGCCAGATTCTCGCTGTAGCGGCGCGCATGCGCAATCGCCAGGGTGATCCGGTCTTCAAAGAGGGCACGATTCGGCAGGCTCGTCAACAAATCATGGTAGGCTTGGTAGTTTATCAGCTCCTCGTGACGCTTGCGGTCGGTGATATCCCGGGCACAGCCATAGGTCCCGATAAATTCTCTTTCACCATTCAACCCCTGGGGGTTGTACATCCCCATCGAATGCAGCGCAATCGGCAGCACATGCGTCTCAAAGTAACGAGACTCCTTTGCTTCATCGTTGATCTTCAGGCGCAGTTCGACATCTTTACTGGCTCGCGCTCCGGTGCGCCGCTCATGGAAGACATAATTGGCCTCGGCAAGATCTTCCTCATGAACCAGCACCGAATAGTGCTTTCCGATCAGATCCTCACGTTTATAACCGAGCAGGATCTCTATGCGATCGTTGATAAAGGTGAAGAGCCCGTTGTTATCGAGCACATAAACAATATCCGGTGAGTTGTTAACAATGTAACGGTGCAGTTTTTCCGATTCCTCCAGAGACCGAGCCATGGCCTTGTGCTGCTGTTCGAGGGTGCGGCTCTGCAAACCGTTGTTGATGGTGGTCAAAAGTTCCCCGGCATCATACGGTTTACGAACAAAATCGTAAGCCCCTTCGGTCAAGGCATCCTTGACCATGGTGAAAGAAGTCTCTCCGCTGACGACGATCACCTTGGTATCGACTTTGTTGTTCCTGATATGCGTAAGGACCTCGTGACCGCAAATACCGGGCATCTGCAGGTCGAGCAGCATCAGATCGTAATCCGAAGTCTGCAACCGCGCGATGGCTTCCGCCCCTCCCTGCGCAGCTTCTGCGTTATGGCCATTGGCCTTGAGGAGCAGTCGCAGACTGGACAGCATCGCGGCATCATCATCGACAATCAGAATTTTCGGTTTTAGCTGTGCCCCGGAGGCAATCGCCTGTATTTCACTCATAAATTACATTCCACCATAATTGTCAAAACAGAAAAAATTTCACCCATCAATCGCTGGTATCACCAGATTAAAACTGGTGCCGAATTCTGCGGAACTGTGACAACTGATCGTTGCACCGATATCATCAACCATCCCCTTAACAATATTTAAACCGAGACCGGCATGCCCTTCACCCTTGGTGCTGGTCACGGGGGAGAAGAGCTTCTCCTTGACCTCGGCAGCGATCCCCGGTCCGTTATCCTGCACCCTGATATCGACATAATGCCGGCCATTCGCAGTGGTATAAAGACGCGTCACCAATGATATCTTTCCGTTTTTATCCAGCGCCTCGGCAGCGTTCTTTAAAAGATTGACAAAAATCTGTTTGATCAGCAGGGATTTGGTTTTAACCGACCACAGGGAAGGATCGAAATCCGTGAAAATTTCAATCTTTTTCGGCGAGAAGACGGTCGGCTTCAGACTTTCAACCACAGAAGAGAGCAGTGCATTGAGGTCGACGGCTGACTCAGGCACTTGTTGCGTGTCTTTCAACTGGCTGTAATACTTTAGAATTTCTCCGATTCTCTTAATTTCATTTTCGATGGCCGGGAAAATCTCTTCATGCTCTGTCCCGGTCAACAGCGTGCCGACAGCACTCATGTAATTATTAATAATCGTCAGGGGATTGCTGACTTCATGGACCAGTTTGGGGATCAGGTTGGCATCATCGCCAGCCGTTTGCGCCCCGGACGTTGCCGCTCGACCTGCCAGCAAGGACGCCAGCGCCCTGGCGACAGCAGCGTTGAGCATCTGTATCCGGGATGAATTGAAAAATTCTATTTCCGACTTATTCTCCAGACCGAGAGCGATGCCTCCGAGCAGCTGCCCCCCCAGTCGCAACGGCAGGCAGACCACCCCCTGCCCCTTGCAGACGCGGATGAGCTGGCGGTCGAACAGCGAAAGATTGAAGCTGTCAAAGTCGAAGGAATGGCGGATTTTATCGCTGCGTAAAGCGGCAGCGAGCAAGCTTCCGGAGCTTAATGATGTCGTCAGCTCACCGACAAGACGAGCCTGCTTAGCGGACGGCAACCCGATGAGTTTAGAACTTTTCGCTTCGACCGTAAAGAAAACCGCTTCCTGCGCCGTCGTATTATGAAGATAGAGATGGCGGGCGGTCGCGACAAAAGATTCAACTCCGGCAGCATCGAAAAGCTGCGTACTTATCCCTTCCTGCTCGGCAAGGTTAAAGACCAGCGAGGTCAAACGTTTCTGCATTCGACCGATCTCTTTTAGCCCATCTTCCTCATCGCCGTTGAAAGGTGACAAGCTGCGATAGCTCTTCCCGGCCAGGGTATAAAGATCTTTCGTCGCGCTCTTGTTAAAACCGAAAAGCTGATCAGCGGCCGACAGAATCTTTTCGTTCAGCACAAAGGGACTGCGGCAAATCTCCAGAGACAGTCGGGCGATGCGGATCAGGGGACTCGCTTCCTGACAGCGGGCAATATCCAGATGCAAAAAACTGACGGCATCGGCCATGAATGATTCAAGCTGCCAACCGGAAATCAGCGCGTCGGCAACCTGCAGATGGTCTGTTGCAAAGCTGATCTGCTCCTGACCCCGGACCTCCTTGCTGCTGAGGGAACTGCCGATATCGTGCAGATACTTTTCCGGATGCTGCGAAAAGAGTGTCATCATCCCGACATTCAGAAGCAGACCGGTCAGTTGCGCTTCTTCCGGATCGGGGTAGGAAATCGCTTCTGCCAGACAACGGGCGGAAATACTTCCGACCTGCGAATAGAACCAGAGTTCCCGCATAAACTGAACTTGCCTGGCAGTGAAGCTGGTTTCCACCAAGTGCTTGGCGGACTGAATCGCAAGATTTTTGATAACAGGAAGGCTGAGACCCGCAAGGGCTGAGGAGAGAGGCGCTCCCGGATCGATCCGGTCGGGGCAGGTAATGACAGCAGCGTTAAGAACTTTGGCGCAAAAAACACTATCCTGCAAAATGATCTGCTGCAGGTCCTGCGGAGAAAAGGCTTCCCCCTGACACGCTCCGAGTAACTGGGCGGCCACATGCGGAGACGAAAGAAGAGACCTCATCTCCCGCGCGCTGATGTGTGAAGAAACCACCGTCATATGCGCCTTACCAGGGAAGGGGACGAAGAAGCCATATCATCCTCTTCGAAAATTCTATTCACTCAAACAGTCCCGGAATATAACCGGACTGATCCAAAACCACTTCATACGAAAATTCACTACCGCACAATATGCCTTTCCTCTTGCGCTGAATCAACAGTTAAAACAAGTAAATCATCATATTTCTTCGTTAATGTAAGCTGCGGATACAAAAAACTGGCGACCTTCCGCTGTTAAAGCATAAATCAACTAAAAACGTGCGAAATAAAATTGGAAAGTTACGCTATCAGGGTTACAGTGTGGTCTCCGTCTCCCTGAATTTACCCTGGACGACGCCAGCCTGCCGCCCCGTTGCCAACGCATCGTTTAATTTAAGGATTATGTTTCATGTCTTTTGAATCTCTCGGCCTGCGCGCCGAACTCCTCAGCGCCATTGCCACCCAGGGCTATACCACCCCCACCCCGATCCAGACCCAGGCGATCCCGGTGATCTTTGCCGGCCACGACCTCCTCGCCGGCGCCCAGACCGGCACCGGCAAGACCGCGGCCTTTGCCCTGCCGATCGTGCAGATGCTCGGTAAGGAGTTCCCCAAGGAGAAACACCGTCGGCCCCGCGCCCTGGTACTGGTGCCGACCCGCGAACTCGCCGCCCAGGTCAGTGAAGATCTGCAATTTTACGGACGGCGCCTGTCGTTGCGCTCGACGATGATCTACGGCGGCGTTAACATCCAGGCGCAGATCGAACGCCTGGAGCGCGGCGTCGATATGGTCGTGGCCACGCCGGGACGCCTCCTCGATCATGCCGAACGCGAAACTATCGATCTTTCCATTGTCGAGTTTCTCGTCCTCGACGAAGCCGACCGCATGCTTGATCTCGGCTTTATCGACGCTATCCTCAAAGTGGCGGAGTATCTGCCGGAGAACCACCAGACCCTGCTCTTTTCCGCCACCTATTCGAACAGTATCAAGGAATTAGCCGACGAACTCCTTGACAAACCGAAGCGGATCGAAGTCGCGCGCCGGCAGATTACCGCCGATGCCGTGGTCCAGACGATCTATCCGGTGGAGCGGAGCCGCAAAAGGGAGATGCTGTCGCATCTGATCCGCAAGGGGGAATGGAATCAGGTCCTGGTCTTTGTCCGCACCCGCTACGGCGCCGACAAACTCACCGAAGAACTCCTCTTCGACGGCATCAAGGCCGCCGCCATCCACAGCAACAAGAGCCAGTCGATCCGCACCCGCACCCTGGCGGAGTTCAAGAAGGGGGAATTCCGCGTTCTGGTGGCGACCGATGTGGCAGCGCGCGGACTCGATATCGAACATCTGCCGCATGTGGTCAACTACGATCTCCCGCAGGTTCCGGAAGATTATGTCCATCGCATCGGCCGCACCGGTCGCGCCGGCGAGAACGGCGTCGCCCTCTCTCTGCTCTGTCGCGAAGAGCAGCCCTTGCTGACCGCCATCGAGAAGTTGCTGAAATACACCATCCCGCGCCAAACCATCGCCGAATTTCCCCAGATTGCGGTGCGGCGCAGCGTCAAGGCCAAAGAGGTCAAGACAGCGGCGGGACCAACCAAGTCCAAGAAGCGCGTCGCGCTGGCGAAAGCCAATGCTCCGTCAGCGACCCCTCCCCGCAAGAAAAAAGTCGTGGAAGAGAAACCGGCGATCAAGGTCGGTCGGCGGGTGAGCCGCATGAAATAATCGCCCCACACACACCTTCTCAACAACGCCGCCATCCAGCATCATGCTGAATGGCGGCGTTGCTGTTTTCACCCCCGGTGCAGCAGTGGCAGAAGGAGGAAAGCCCGCTATACTTCCTTGACGACCCTGCCCCCCCAATCCTGAGCAGAGGAAAGATTTATGGCCCTGCTGGAACTGCACGACATCAGCTATCGCACCCCGGAACGGCTGATCCTTGCCGGCCTGTCACTGACCGTCGAAGCCGGCGAGGTCCATGCCCTCCTCGGTACCAACGGCACCGGAAAGAGCAGCCTCGCTTATCTGATCATGGGCTGCGAAGGATATGCGCCGAACCGTGGAGCGATCATCTTTGCCGGGCAAAGGATCAACAAACTCAAGCTGCATGAGCGCGCCCGTCTCGGCATTGCCCTGGCGTGGCAGGAACCGGTCCGCTTCGAGGGGCTGTCGGTGCGGGATTATCTGCTGCTGCGGGACAAGGGAGGCGATGCCGGTGCGGCCCTGCGACTGGTCGGACTGGAGCCGGAGCTCTACCTGCGGCGACTAGTCGACAAATCACTGAGTGGCGGTGAGCGCAAGCGCATTGAACTCGCTTCGATCTTCGCCCTGCAGCCGCGATGCGCCATCCTTGATGAACCCGATTCCGGCATCGACATGCTCTCCACTGCCGATCTCCTCAATGTCATCAACGCCTTCCGGGCGATGGGGGCAGCCGTCCTCCTCATCACCCACCGCGAAGAGATCGCCCTGCAGGCCGACCGCGCCTCGCAACTCTGCGGCGGCAGGATCGTTTACTCCGGAACACCGGCACAGGTGACGACCTTCTACAAAGAAAGGCGCTGTCAGCTCTGTGACGGCGAAGTGTGCAGCCATGACTGATTTCGAGCGATTGATGAGCGCCTTTGGCGTCGCCGGCGGCGATCAGGCGATCCTTGGCGATACAAAGACCCCCCATCTGCTGGCGGTGGGACACAGCATTCTCAGCGCCCGTTCGGTAGCGGGACTGGAGGTCGAAACTGAAGAACAACGTGACGGCATCCGCGCTCGGGTACGCATCCTCGCCGGAGTGAAGCTGACCAACCCTCTCCACCTCTGTTTCGGCGTCCTCCATAAGCGCGGTACCCAGCGTATCGCCATGGAGGTGATGCTGGAGAAGGGGGCAAGCGCCACCTTTATCGCCCACTGCCTCTTGCCGGATGCCGTCAAAGTGCGCCACCTCATGGAGGCGCAGATAGAGATCGGCGAAGAGGCGCAGCTTTGCTACAGAGAAACCCACTACCACGGCCCGCACGGCGGGGTGAAGGTGGTGCCTAAGGCGCAGGTCAAGATCGCCCGCGCCGGCCGCTACTCATCCGATTTCACCCTGATTGTCGGCCGTGTCGGGGTACTCGCCATCGACTACAGCGTGGAGGTTGGCGAGGCTGCCGTCTGCGAACTGCTGGCGCGGGTCTTTGCCCACGCCAACGACCAGGTGCAGATCACGGAGAAGATCGTCCTCGCCGGCCGGAATGCCCGCGGCCTGATCAAAACCCGCATCGCGCTGGAGGATGACGCACAAGGGGAAGTGACCGGCATCACCGAAGGGCATGCCGCCGGAGCGCGCGGCCATGTCGACTGCCTGGAGATCGTCAAGGACCGCGCCGTCGCCAAGGCGATCCCCATTGTTCACGTCACCCATCCCGGCGCCAAGGTCACCCACGAAGCGGCGATCGGCAGTGTCGATCAACGTCAGCTGGAGACCTTGATGGCGCACGGCCTCACCCCCGAAGAAGCGGTGGAGGTGATCGTCAAGGGGATACTGGCGTAAGGCAAGGTGCCGCCGCACAACTGTTTTTTACGATCTCCCCATCTTTGCAACTTTGGGGTGATTGCTCTTGACCATTTCACTGTTAAGCTTTGGTTAAATACAATCAAGATTGACAGGAGGAGTTCATGCAGGAGGCGATGTTCTACGAAGAACGGGAGGACAATCGGGTGCGTTGCGGCCTGTGCCGCTTCCGCTGCCTGATTGCCGACGGCGCCCGCGGTCACTGCGGGGTCCGCGAGAACCAGGACGGCATCCTTTACAGTCTCGTCTACGGCAAGCTCTGCGCCGAGAACGTCGACCCCATCGAAAAGAAACCCCTTTTTCATTTCCAGCCGGGAAGCCGTTCCTACTCCATCGCCACGGTGGGGTGCAACTTCCGCTGCCGCCACTGCCAAAACTACGAAATCTCGCAGGTTGAGAAGGAGACGCCGATCCGGGGGATGGCACGCACTCCATCCGAAGTGGTGAAAAAAGCTATGGCGCATGGCTGTGCCTCCATTGCCTACACCTACACCGAACCGACCATCTTCTTTGAATTTGCCTATGACACCGCCCGAATCGCCCATGAAGCCGGCCTAAAGAACATCTTCGTCACCAACGGCTACATCACCCCCGAAGCCCTCGCCACCATCGCTCCCTGGCTCGACGCCGCCAATATCGATCTTAAGGGCTTCTCCGAAAACTTCTACCGCGACATCGTCCATGCCCGCCTGTCTGAGGTTCTCGATTCGATTATCGAGTATCGCAAACAGGGGATCTGGATCGAGCTCACTACCCTGATCATCCCCGGCCTCAATGACGATGAAAAGGAGCTGCAGGAACTCGCGAGCTTCATCGTTGCCAACCTCGGGGTCGACACCCCCTGGCACGTCAGCCAGTTCTACCCCACTTACAAACTGATGGACCGCCCCCGCACCCCCCTCGCCACCCTGCGCCGGGCGCGGGAGATCGGTCGCGCCGCCGGTCTGCGCTATGTCTACGAAGGAAATGTCCCCGGCGAGGGGGGAGAGAACACCTGGTGTCCGTCCTGTGCCGCCCTGCTCATCGAACGCTACGGCTTTGCCATCGGCACCAACCGCATCCGCAACGGGGTCTGCCCCGGTTGTGGCACTGCCATTGCCGGCATCGGTATGTGATCCCGAACCGGCCGGAAAGTTACCGGCCAAGGAGGAGTTATGCAACTCGAAATCCATAACGTCAAGATCGAGTATCCGGAAGGATGCAACATCATCCTCGGCCAGACCCACTTCATCAAGAGCGCGGAAGATCTTTATGAAATCATCGTCTCGGCGGTACCGCAGGCCCGCTTCGGCATCGCCTTTACCGAGGCATCCGGTCCCTGCCTGATCCGCACGGAAGGGAATGACGACGATCTGACCCGGGACTGCATCACCGCCCTCAAGGCGATCGGCGCCGGCCATGTCTTCTGCATCCTGCTGCGCGAGGCCTTTCCGATCAACGTCCTCAATCAGATCAAGCACTGCCCTGAGGTCTGCACCATCTACTGTGCCACCGCCAACCCCCTGCAGGTCATCGTCGCCTCTACTCTTCAGGGGTGGGGAATTCTCGGCGTCATCGACGGGGCGCCGCCCAAGGGGGTGGAGACCGATTTCGATCGACAGGAACGCCACGCACTGATGCGCCGGCTCGGCTACAAACGCTGAAGAGAGGGGAGAGTGTGACGATCCGGGTGCCCTGGAGTACGAGAAAGGAAGAAGCGCGCGACGTCATGTTCCGCGAGGATCTGATCGGCCGCGGCATTACGGATACAGCGGTGCTGCGGGCGATGCGCGAGGTGCCGCGGGAGGAATTTGTCGCCCCGGAACTTGCGGCCCATGCTTATGCCGATCACCCGTTGCCGATTGAAGAAGAGCAAACGATCTCGCAGCCCTACATCGTCGCTTATATGACCGAAGCGCTGGAGCTGTCCCCCACCGACCGGGTGCTGGAGATCGGTACCGGCTCCGGCTACGCCGCCGCAGTGTTGAGCCGGATTGCCACGACGGTCTACACCGTCGAACGGCTGGGGAGATTAGCCGCTAATGCTCGAGAACGATTAACAGCACTCGGCTACAGCAATATTGTCGTCCATGAAGGGGACGGCACCCTCGGCTGGCCGGAACATGCCCCATACGATGCTATCGTTGTCACCGCCGGGGCGCCGAAACTGCCGGAAGCACTTCTCGAGCAACTCGCCCCGGGCGGACGGATGGTCATCCCCATCGGCCCGACCTCCTTCCTGCAGATGCTGGTCCGGGTCAGGCGGCGCGGTGAAAATGATTACCACAGTGAAGAACTCTGCCCGGTCCGCTTCGTCCCCCTGATCGGTGCGGCCGGGTGGTAAGGAACAAAAAAAAATGCTCATGTGACGAGGTGTGCCATGGCATACAATGACGGATTAGCCAGGAGTGCGTTGAATCTTCCGAGTACCTTCAAGGACAGCCGGGTGCGGGGAAAGTTTCTCAGTGAAGGAATGGAGCTGGCCGAGAAGGTCCAACAGCTCCTGCTGCCAAAAAGTTCACCTTCCTGCAACTGGTGCCGCAGCGGCGTCAAGAACCGGATGGCGTCGGGACTCGGCGGCGACTACTTCGATATCATCAATATGCCCGATGAATGCCAAACCCTCTTTATCGGTGATGTCACCGGCCATGGCCTGCATGCGTCGATGGTCATGTCCCTGATCTATGGTTTCATTCATCCCGTCGCCGTCGGCAGCTGTGCGCCACTCGAACTGGTGCAGCAGGTCAACCGCTTCCTCATCGAGTTTGCCCGCCGCTCGGAGACCATCGACCAGTACTTCTCCTCCTCCCTTTTCTACGGGATCATCGATCCACGCACCTTCGCCATGCATTATGTCAATGCCGGCCAGGTTCCTGCTCTGGTCCTCCGCGATGGAAAGGTCGAAGAACTGCACTCCACCGGCCCGCCCATCGGTTTCTTCGAGATGCCGGAGATCCAGCTGCAATCCTACAGCTTTGCCCGGGGAGATCGCCTCCTTTTGTATACCGACGGCATCATCGAAACCGCCAACGCCAGTGGCGAGCCCTTTGGTCTCGAACGTTTGAAAGAACTGCTGCAAACAACCGCCGGCACCGATCACCACGAATTTCTTTGCCTCCTCTTCCAGTCCCTCAGCGATTTCGGCGTCTCCGACCCCCCTGAGGACGACTGTTCCGCCATCGTCATCGACCTGCATGGCTGCCGGGCGTAAAGATTTTGGCCGGAACAGCGCCTAATCGCCGACCTTTTGCATCGGACAATGCAACGCCTCAGCCAGGCAAACGGCTTGATCCTTCAACCCGCCACCTTTGATACCCGCCACCACAAAAGCCTTCCCTTTTGCATGGACAACATCCATACGAAATCTTGGCGTAGCGGAATGACCGGTGACCTGACGCGTCAGTTCAACCCGGATGATGGCAGCGGCGTCGAGATGGATCAATGTGACCGGCAGGCCGGCGATGCTCTTGCGAAGATGCAGACGGCCATCGGTGGTTACGAGGACCGAGGTCCGGATCAGCGCCGCGCCGGCAATCAGCAGAGCCAACAAGGCGACACCCCCGATCGCCAGACGGATCAAAAGGGACACCTCCGCCGCCCAGGCGCTCCAGAAAAGGAGCATGGAGACCGGAGCAAGCCAGAGGGCGAGGGATAATTCTTCCGGCCAGATCTGTTGGTAGCGGATGTCTTTTTCGCTCATGGGATTTCCCGTCACGGTGAGAATGATGTAATAGATTACGTGACAGCTAACATGCCATTGCCGGCTGCGGATTTCAAGATGCACTTGACAGCAGCGCGACGACTGGCAGACTGAGAGAAACCTGAAAAGGCAATTTCACACGGATGACACGGATGACACGGATGACACGGATGACACGGATAAAGACAGATAAAGCGAAGAGTGGTGTGCAAAATGCCTTTTACTAACTCAATCTTTTGGAGGTCTGCCATGCGCCGTTTGTTCGCCCTGCTCATCACCGCCCTGCTTGGCTGCACCGCCTGCACCTTACCGATCAGCCAGCCTTCCCTCGAACTGGTGGACCGCGACATCACCTTCACGGCCCTGCGCCAGGACCCCGACCGCTATATGGGGCGCTATCTTCTCCTCGGCGGGGCAATCGTCGCGGTGCGCAACAGCAGTGCCGGGAGTGAACTGGAGGTGGTGCAATTTGCCACTGACCGTAACGGCAGGATCACCGCCACCGACAACTCCGGCGGACGCTTCCTTGTCCAGGTCGCCACCTTCAGCGAACCGGCCGTCTATCAAGGGCGCTTGGTCACGCTGGTGGGCAAGGTCGCCGGCCAGGTGCAGGCCCGCCTCGACGAGATCGATTATCTCTACCCGCTGTTGACGGCGCAGGAACTCCATCTCTGGAAACCGGAGGAGAGTCCGGACGCATCACGTGTCCGTTTTGGTTTTGGATTGGGGGTCGGGACAGTGTTCCATTGAGGGGAGGAGTGAAATGAATGATTTGCAGGATGAGATTCGCGTGATTGATGTGGGAAGGCCCTCGCAAGGCATTGATCACAACTCCCCGTAAAGCCGACGGACCTCTTCCTGACCATGCAGTCGCTCCAGCCTGCGAATGATGAAGTGTCCCCGTCCCATGTCCTGAAAATGATCTATAAACAAACTGTTTATGACTGCACCACCGAATGCCCCAACCACAGGAACGGCCTGAGCCGCCGCTTTTTCCGAGACAACCATCGAAAATCGTGATGCAACCTGCGCAATCAATTTGACAAGTGCGGGAGCGCTCTTTTGTGACAGCCCTTTCTTGGCGACATGCGCCGCCGCTTCCGAGATCGACCTGGGGAGGGCGGCCCTGGCGGCAAAATAGCCTGACTCTGTCCCGTCGTCACGCCTGGAGGGACCGCCAAGGGCCAGAACCTGAACACATTGCAGTCTGGTGTCTGGTGAATGCAAATCCTCTCCTTCGCTGCGAGCAATGTCGGCAATGGATCGCAGCATAATCGTTGTCGAAATCGGCAGCTCGATGGCCAATGCCGGCAAGCCAAAGGCGCCGCCTCCGGCGCCGGTAGCAACCACGGCCAGTTTATGCCACCAGTTCGATGAGGAGGTTCGCTCATTTCTATCCATGGTCAACAGGGCGACATCGAGGGCCTTCTCGATGGAGTTACGCGCGACGTCATTGACCGCCGCACTCCACGATTCCGGCAGTTTTTTGAGCCCCTTTTCAATGGGAGAGCCGACGAAATTGCTGACCTTGGCAGCAAGGCCGGGATTTTCGAGGATATTCTTTGCGGCGCGAAGGTCACTGATTTCCACAGTCGATAGTGCCATATACAACCCTCTCCAAGATGTCAGATGGTGCCATACTTCCGATTAAAATCTTCGTCACTCATGATCAGCAGGAGTATGGCGTCGATGAAACCCAGGAGCGACGGGATAAAGGTCCAGCAGAAGAGCAGATACAAAATACCCAAGCCGACACGGCGCAGGTAAAACTTGTGGATGCCGAAACTCCCCAGGAACAAAGCAAACAAGGCAGCAGCCAGCTTGCTTTGAGGGTGTAAAAAACTTTGTGTAAATGGTCATCGTCGGTTACAACCCGTAACCACTGGAGGAACCGATGGCCATACCGAAAGACGTGCTCGACTGCCT
>PHAV01000022.1 GCA_002841765.1 Deltaproteobacteria bacterium HGW-Deltaproteobacteria-4
CAGTTTTATATAACTGAAACGTTTTCTTCTGTTCATTCACTGCTGACTTACTTCAATAAATCTTCTGTGCGTCTGCTATTCAGTTTTCAAAGACCAGCTCTGCTCGGCGCTCCCTTTTGGGTTTGCCTTGCAACGGAGTCGGAATATACTGATCGACCCGCCGACTGTCAAGCACTTATTTTATTTATTTTCAGCAAAGACGATTTTTACAAATTTGCGCTTCCCGGCCTGGAGAATAAACTCGCCGACCGGGGGTATTTCAAGGTCAGCACTGCCGACCTTTTCACCATTTAACTTCACAGCACCTTGTTGAATCAACCGCCGCCCTTCGCCATTCGAAGCCAAAGTGCCACTGGCGCTGAGGAGGGTACAGATCCAGACCGGTTCCGTTGAAGCGAGATGATAGACCGGAATATCGTCGGGCACCTCTTTCTGCTTGAACTGTTGAACAAACTCTTCTTCAGCACGTAACGCTGCCGCCGATCCGTGAAAACGAGCCACGATCTCCCGGGCCAATGCCTTCTTACTCTCCATGGGATGAGCGCCACCCTGTTGATTTTCGACCCCAGCACGAACTTGCTGTAAGCCGGCGAGGTCAACATTGGAGAGGAGTTCATAGTAGCGGAGCATCAAGGTGTCACTGATACTCATGAGTTTGCCGTAGATCTCTTTCGGCGACTCAGTGATACCGATGTAGTTCTTCAGCGATTTGCTCATCTTGTTGACGCCGTCCAACCCTTCTAGGAGGGGCATGGTCAGAATATCCTGAGGACGCTGCCCCATCTGCTTCTGCAGCTCGCGACCGACAAGGAGGTTGAACTTCTGGTCCGTGCCGCCGAGCTCGACATCGGCATGCAGCGCCACCGAATCATAGCCCTGTACCAGCGGATACAGGAACTCATGGATGGCAATCGGCTGCTGGCCGGCAAAACGCTTGTGAAAGTCGTCTCGCTCCAGCATCCGGGCCACCGTATGTCGGGCGGCCAGACCGATGAGATCGGCCGCCGACATCGGACCGAACCACTCACTGTTAAAAACGACTTTTGTCTTCTCCGGATCAAGGATCTTAAAGACCTGCTCACGATAAGTCTCGGCATTTTGCAACAACTGCTCGCGGGTCATGGGCTTGCGCGTTTCATTCTTGCCGGTTGGATCGCCTATCATTCCGGTAAAGTCACCGATCAGAAAGAGCACCTGATGACCGAGATTCTGAAAATGCTTGAGCTTCTGAATCAGGACAGTATGACCAAGATGGAGGTCGGGAGCGGTAGGGTCAAAACCGGCCTTGATCCGCAAAGGAATCCCAGTCTTCTCAGCCGCGCGCAGCTTCTCGGCCAACTCCGTCTCTACCAGAACTTCGACCGCACCACGGCGGATGATCGCTAATTGTTCTTCAACACTGATCATAATCGTCCATTTCTCCCCGCAGATAGCGCGGGCAAAAGCTCAACTAGTCAACAGCCACCTGAACGCGCTCGATCGCTTGGGCTTTGCCACTGGCCTCATCGATGGTCACTAATGCCGCACAGAGCCAGGGATCTTTCTTGGCAACTTCAAAGCGGATCGGTAACTGGGTCAGAAAGCGCTCGATCGCTTCCTCTTTGCGGATACCGATGACCGAATCGCGGCTGCCGGTCATGCCGACATCAGTCAGATAAGCAGTGCCACCAGGCAGAATCCGTTCGTCGGCAGTCTGGACATGAGTGTGAGTGCCGACCATCGCCGTAACACGGCCATCAAGGTAGTGGCCGAGGGAGATCTTTTCACTCGTCGTCTCGGCATGAAAATCGACAAACAGAATCCTCGTCTGCGCACTAAGCTCCTCAATAAGGGCATCCGCCGCCCGAAAAGGGCAGTCGAGATTATTCATAAAGGCGCGGCCTTCGAGATTGATCACGCCGATCTTGACCCCACCCGCTGTCTTGAAGACCCCGCCCCCCTTCCCCGGCAATCCCGGAGGATAATTTGCCGGGCGCAACAACCTCGGCTCTTTTTCGAAAAGGCCAAAGACCTCTTTTTTATCCCAGATATGATTCCCGGAGGTGATGACATCGACGCCGGCCGCAAAGATCTCCCTCGCTACCTCTGCCGTCAAGCCAAAACCAGCTGCGGCATTTTCGCCATTAGCAATGACCAGATCAACACAATGGCGATCGACCAAACGTCCAAGAGCATGAGTCAGGGCATAACGCCCTGGGCGGCCAACAATATCACCAATAAAGAGGAGCTTCAATCGTCGCTCCTACTTCGCAAATTCAGTGGCGCGAGTTTCACGGATGACATTGACTTTTATCTGACCGGGATAGGTCATTTCATTTTCAATTTTGCGGGCAACGTCTTTGGCAAGGAGAAAAGACTGCTCGTCCGAGATCTGCTCACTCGAAACCATGATGCGAATCTCACGGCCGGCCTGAATCGCATAGCAACTCGTCACTCCGGGGAAGGAAGTACCGATACGCTCAAGCTCTTCCAGGCGCTTGACATAAGTCTCCAGCATCTCACGCCGGGCGCCAGGACGAGCCCCGGAGAGAGCATCTCCGGCTTGTACAAGGATCGCCAGGATCGACTCGGGCTTTTCATCTTCGTGATGAGCGGCAATGGCATGGACGATTTGCGGGCTCTCGCCGTATTTGCGGGCTATATCTGCGCCAATGACGGCATGCGACCCTTCAATTTCATGGTCGACCGCCTTGCCGAGATCATGCAACAAACCGGCGCGCTTTGCCTGCTTGACATTGAGCCCCAACTCCGACGCCATGATGCCACAAAGGAAGGCTACTTCCAGAGAGTGCTGCAAAACGTTCTGCCCATAAGAGGTCCGGAACTTGAGGCGACCGAGGGTCTTGATAATCTCCGGATGGATACCATGCACACCGACGTCAAAGGTTGCCTGTTCGCCTGCCTCACGAATGGTGTTGTCGACGTCGATCGTCGCCTTTTGTACCACTTCCTCAATCCGGGCCGGGTGAATGCGACCATCAGCGATGAGTCGTTCAAGGGAAAGACGGGCAACTTCACGCCGCACCGGATTGAAACCGGAGATAATCACCGCTTCCGGGGTGTCGTCGATAATCAGGTCAATACCGGTCGCTGCTTCGATAGCGCGGATGTTCCGCCCTTCGCGGCCGATGATCCGCCCCTTCATTTCATCGGTCGGCAGCGGTACGACGCTGACGGTCTTCTCGGCGACATATTCACCGGCATAGCGCTGAATGGCCAGAGCAAGAATTTCCTTGGCTTTTTTATCGGCGCTCTCGCGCGCCTCGTCTTCGATGAGCTTGATCTTTTTCGCCGCATCGTGCCGGGCTTCGCTCTCCATCGACTCAATCAGCCTCTGCTTAGCTTCCTCTGCACTCAGTCCGGCAATTTCTTCCAATTTCCGGGATTGTTCGGTAACTAGTTGAGTGATTTCCTTTTCGCGGCTGCGCACCTGCTCTTCGAATTGCGCAACCTGCTTCTCCTTCTTGGCAAACTCTTCGTCACGCTGATCCTGGAGGGCGCCCTTGCGATCGAGATTCTCCTCCTTTTGTTGCAGACGCTTTTCCTGCCCCGTGATCTCTTTACGCAGTTCACGGGATTCCTTTTCCCATTCCGCCTTGGCTTCCAGCACAACATCCTTGACGGTGACATCGGCCTCTTTCACCAATAATTCCGCTTTTTGGCGAGCCCCTTCGAGGAGCATCTTCGCCTCACTCTCAGCATTTGCGAGATGTGCACCCGCAAATCGACGCCAAACCAGTGAGCCGATAGCAACGCCAACTGCCAGCGCCCCGACAACAATAAGTATTATATATGCGAGTTCTATCTTCAAAGCGTGCCTCCTCAGCAAGCTGTTAATACGGCGTTCCAAACGACGCCGCAGGGTACATGGACAGAATCTTTCTTTCGGTCACAACGATATCGACAGGAATATCATGCTTCTCATGCGGCAAAGAAGCAATGACTTGAAAATCATAGGCCAGGCCCACTAAAGTTGGTCGGCCCTCTGCGGCCAAAGCACGGTCATAGCAGCCCAGACCATAGCCGAGACGAATCCCTTGTTTATCAAAGGCCACCCCCGGCAGAACGAGCAGGTCAATCTTTGACAACGGCAACTTCTCACCCGAGCTCGGCTCACAAATGCCGAAACGACTCGCCACCAGTGACTCCAGAGTCTCAACAGCAACAAACTCCAGAGTAGTGCCAACGGTGCGGGGATAAAGGACGCATTTGCCCGCTTCAACAGCGGCGGCAAAGATGCCGGAGGTTACAACCTCAGAACGAATCGAACAGTATAGAGCCAGTGTCGAAGCTGCAGCATAAACAGCACTGGACAAAAATTCAGCCGCGATCTCCTGACTCAGAGAGACAATCTCCAGCGGCGACAAAGCATCGCGCCGACTTAGTATTCTTTTTCTGATGGCGTTCTTGGACATGTCAGATAACCACTTCAAAGAGGCGGTCTCTGCTTGCGGGGGAAAGATAGAGGGGCGGGGGGACGAAGATCAGGCAATATCGCCAGGTTAAAACTTTACCGGCTTATCAATGTCCGCAGCTAAGGAATCCACTTGTACTGAGTGATCTCGTGATCGACTCTCCAAATGCGTGCCCCGGTCGGCCCTGCTGGGCAAATTCGGCACCAACTGCGTTGTCCTGAGAAATATATATTGCACTGCCTGATCTTACATACGCGCAAATGCGCTGGTTCCTATGCCGATCTATCTAAAAAATCCCCTTACAGAGACTCATATCTACTTTGTGTCGGGAACTTGTCCCAGTTCACCTTCGATGTTTTGCGCTAAACGGTTCATCCGCGCCAGCAACTCCTGCTGGTCTCCCTGCCGAGCTGACTGCAACTGCAAATAAGCTTGTGCGACATTGAGAAAGGCGAGGAGAGCCACATTCAGAGAATCGGCAACACGATTGGTCATTACAACCTCATCTATCGCCTGATTGACAAAATCTGCAACCTGTCGCACCTCATCTTCCGATGAATCACTGCGCAAAATGAAACTTTGCCCGTAGATGGTGACAGGGATCGATTTTTTCACGGTGAT
The DNA here is from genome assembly GCA_002841765.1 of Deltaproteobacteria bacterium HGW-Deltaproteobacteria-4. NCBI lineage: Bacteria > Deltaproteobacteria > Deltaproteobacteria bacterium HGW-Deltaproteobacteria-4. Next base: position 5,037 of record PHAV01000022.1, read on the forward strand.
TCTTCGTCAATCTTGGCAAAACGCGACAAGATTCGATCAAGTTCCTCACGCATAAACTGTCGCTCCCGGAGCAAGTCGTCCCGCTCACCAACTAAAGAGCGATTCTCAATTTTCAGCTTCTTATAGGCATCGACAAGTTCTTCAATGCGGAATTCTAAACGCTGAATTGCAACGGCGAACATCTCTCTTCTCCCACTTACAAAGACGAAGATTACGCAAAACCCCCCCCCGGAGTCAAGAAGTAATCACTCTGAGGCAAAGATCGCTTCGACAAACTCATCGGCAACAAAGGGACGCAAATCTTCCAACCCTTCACCTATGCCGATATAACGTACCGGCAAACCGAGTTCGCTGCTTATGGCAATGACAATCCCACCGCGCGCAGTGCCGTCGAGTTTGGTCAGAATCACCCCGTCAACAGCGACCGCATCGCGAAAGAGTCGCACCTGATTCAGGGCATTCTGCCCGGTCGCCGCATCAAGGACGAGCAGGGTTTCGTGCGGGGCGCCGTCGATCTCCCGCGCCAGAATCCGCCGGATCTTCTTGAGTTCCTCCATGAGGTGAACCTTGGTATGTAAACGCCCGGCCGTATCGAAGATGAGAATATCCTGCTTCCGGGCAACGGCGGCACGCGCGGCATCAAAGGCCACTGCCGCGGGGTCAGCCCCTTCGGCATGACGAATAACGTCGACGCCGGCCCGCTCACCCCAAATCGCCAGTTGCTCAGCGGCGGCAGCACGAAAAGTATCGCCAGCACCCAGAGTCACCTTGCGCCCGGCCTGCAAATACCGGTGGGCGAGCTTACCGATTGTCGTCGTTTTGCCGACCCCGTTCACCCCGACAACCATAATCACGTGCGGCCCACCCGGGGTGCTGACCTGTAAATTCTCCTGGACCTGCTGAAGGCGGACACGGATGGTTTCGCGAATCACCTCTTTGACCGCGGCGGCATCCTTGAGCGCACCGGCGCGACGGCGCGCTTCCAAAGCGGCCATAATCTCCGTTGTCATCTTCATCCCGACATCGGCACCGATGAGGATCTCCTCGATCTCTTCCAGCAATTCCGCATCGATCTGATTCCGACCATACAGAAGAGCATCCATCCGCCCGAGAACAGCATTACGGGTCTTGGCCAAACCATTCTTGATTTTATCGAAAAGACCAAACATAGCGATCAACTTTCCAAGTCAGGAGAAGGAAAAACTCTTTTTTTCTCGCACTGATGCCGCCGCACGAGAATAAAGAGCAAAAGCCCGGCGATTAAACCGGTGACAAGTAGATAGATAAGGATCAGACCATACATGGTCGCCGACGCGGCGGGGATGCCCATTGCCACCAGTAAAGCTGCAAACTTCTCGATGATTCGGGTCAGAGTAGCCATCATCGCACCGCAGTCAAAGGATGTCGTCGCGCAGGCGCAGAGCACAACGCCGCACCTCAAAAAGAGCGCGCCCCAGAGTCTCTTCCTCCTTGCGTGCAGTAAAGACGAGAAAGTAGTCGCGAGTGACGAAACGCACAATCATTTGCATGGTCGCGGTTGAAACGACCATCTCTTCGAGGTCATCGTCGTCAAAACGGTCGACGGTGGCACGGAGATTCATAAGGATGGCGCCGCTGTAAGCACCGAGGACCTTGAGTTCATAATCATCCATACCAGCGACATGATCGACGGCCTCGCCTTCCCAGTCGACAAGAATCGCACCGAGAGCGCCGGGGACGCTGGCCATGAGCAGGGACAAATCTTCTTTCATTGCCACAACTGACCTCCTGTCACAACTGGAGATTGACCGAGACGAGCTTGGAAACACCCGGTTCTTCCATGGTGACGCCGTAAAGGATATCGGCAATCTCCATCGTCCTCTTACTGTGCGTGATAATAACAAACTGCGAGATAGCGGCCATCTCTTTCACCATTTCATTAAAACGACCGATATTGGCTTCGTCGAGAGGAGCATCGACTTCGTCAAGAATGCAAAAGGGGGACGGCTTGACGAGAAAGATCGAGAAGATCAGGGCAACGGCGGTCAGCGCCTTTTCTCCCCCGGAGAGGAGACTAACATTTTGCAACTTCTTCCCCGGCGGCTGAACGATGATGTCGATGCCGGTTTCAAGGAGATCTTCTTCGTCGGTCAGACGCAACTCCGCCTTGCCGCCGCGAAAAAGGCGGGGGAAGATCTCCTGAAATTTGACATTGACGAGGTCGAAAGTTTCGCGAAAACGCTTGCGCGTGGTGCGATTGATTTTGTTAATGGCGGTCTGCAACCCTTCCAGCGACTGTTTGAGATCTTCCTGCTGCCGGCTGAGAAACTGATAGCGCTCATCCAGTTCCCGATATTCGTCGATGGCCATGAGATTGACTACGCCGATCTCTTCGATTGCACGCCGCAGAAAAGCCTGGCGCTGCGGCGCCTTTTCGAGGTCAAAATCGGCGGCACCGGCCACAGCCATCAACTCTTCAAGGTCACAACGGAAACGGTCAATGAGTGAGTCGCGCAAATGTTCGATCTCCAGCTCGATTTCGCGCAATCGCAACTGCTGGCGACTGAGCAGGTCACGGACGCCCTGCAGTTGATTACGCAAGTCTTTAAGAGTCTCTTCACGGGACTCGATCTCGGCCGTGCGCATATCGAAAGCAACCCGGAGAGTATCGAAACGCTTCTGCTCCTCACTGCGTCGGCGCAAAAGGAGTTCCATTTCCACCTGTAAGCGCTGCCGTTCCTGCTGCAAAGATTCCAGGGCCAGTCGGCCCTCGTCAACGCGCGCCGTCAACAAGAGCTGCCGACCGTGCAGTTCCTGCCGCAGTTTCAACAGTCGCTCCGCCTGGCGCCGACTCCCCTCTACCCGTTCCTTAAGGCTGGCCGCTGCCACGCGAATCCTCGTCAACGCCTCGCGCTCAACTTCAACTTCGTGGCGGCGGCGATCGCCCTCAACTTGCAGCGTCCGCACCAAAGTCTCGAACTCACTGCGCTCCGCCTCCTTGGCGCTGCGTCCGCTGCTGGCAGCAGAAAGTTGCAATTCCAGCCCCTGCTGCTCTTCGTGGAGCTGATCCTCTTCGAGATTGAGTACCTCGAGGCGGTCATCGCAACGACTGACATCCTGCTGCCAGCGTGTCAAATCCTTTTCAAGGTTGACCAGTTTCAACTCGAGATGGTGCAGCGCAGCGGCAAGATCATTGACCAGAACTTCGAATTGCTGCAACTGCGTGCGCAACTCCTCCCGCTCTGCGACCAGGGTCGTCACCGCAGCTTCGCAGTCTTTCAGGGCGATAGCGAGCTCACGAATCTCCCGCTTCTTGTGGAGCAGGCCATCACTCAAACCGCTATTGGCGCCGCCATTAAGCTCGCCGCGCCAATTAAAGCTTTCACCACGCGGGGTGACGAGGATAACGCCGAGGGGGAGATCGCTGGTGGCAAGGTAAGGGTCGAGGCTCTCGACAAGATAAATGCCGTCGAGAAGACGGTCGATCCGTTCCCGCACCGTCGTTTGCGGGGTAATCATTGCGCTCAGGGCCTGGCCGCCCGTAAAGGCTGAAGTAGTGCAGGCCGGGATGGTCGGAAGAAGGAAACTGCTACGGCCGCCGCGCTCACGCAACAGTTCCAGGGCTGCAGTGGCGGTCTGCAGATCAGGAGGCAGCAGGGTTTGCAGGCGCTCGCCAAGGACGGCCTCTAGGGCCACCTCGATCTCGCCGGGAACATCGATGAGGTCGGCGAGCATGCCTGTAAAACTTTGCGCCAGACGCTGATCGCGCAGCACCGTTTTAATGCCGCTGCCGTAGCCTTCAAGCTCCTGTTCCAATCGCTGTAGCGATTCGAGACGCGACTTGACCTGGTTGAAACTTTCCCGGCTGTGCAGCAAGCTTTCTTCGTTCCTCTCGATCTTGCCTTTATAGGTGCGCACCTGCTCCAGTGCGGCGGCCTTCTCCCCCTGCAAGTCAATGCGCTGCTGGCGCAAGGCCACCAGGGCCGTCTGCGCGGCGCTGCTTTGTTCCTGAGCTACGGCAAGGGTTTCCTGAACCGTCATCGTTTCCTGACGATTGCGGGCAAATCGCTCCTGCTGCGCACGCAAGCGGCGTTCAGCATTGTCATGTTCAGTGCCGAAACGGGAAAGTTCGGTGAGCAGAGCATAAAGGCGGGTACGCGCCGCTTCCAGCTGCGCTTCCGTACTTTGGGCTGAATTCTGTGCCGCTTCGAGATCACGCTGCCCCTGATCGAGCTTCCCCTGCACAATGAGGAGTTCCTGACTGAGCGATTCACTTCCTCCCTGCTGCTGCACCTCTTCACGGTCACATTCAACGAGGCGCTCTGCAACCTCCACACTTTCAAGACGAAGGCGCTCGACTTGCAACTGTTGGCTCTCGATCTCGCGACCAGCCAGGGCATGACGATCTTCACTCTTCTGGATTTCAGCGGAGAGATGATACAGGCGTTCCTGCCCGGCTGCCACCTCCCGCTCCGCCGCGACCTGCACCAGGCGGAACTCCTCCATCTGCGCTTCACTAGCGGTCAACTCGGCAAGACATCCTTCCAGGAGGTGAGTCTGCTCCACCGCTGCACTACTGTTCGCGGCCTCTTCAGCGCGCAGGGCATCATAGCGCTGCCGGGCAAAATAGAGCTCTATCGCCTTGAGCTCTTCACGATATTCGCGAAAGCGTTCGGCCTTTTGCGCCTGACGCTTGAGGGCGCCGAGCTGGCGCCGGACTTCACTGACAATATCGCTGATGCGCAACAGATTCTGCCGCGTCGCCTCGATCTTGCGCAGCGCCGTTTTTTTACGCGACTTGAACTTGGTGACCCCGGCCGCTTCTTCGATGAGATAACGGCGATCCTCGGCTTTGGCGCTGAGGATCATGCCGATCTTCCCCTGCTCGACGATTGAATAAGCACGGGCGCCGACGCCGGTATCCATGAAGAGTTCGCTGATATCAAGGAGCCGACAGGGGGTTTTATTGATCAGGTAGTCACTCTCGCCGCTACGAAACAGACGGCGGGTGACCATGATTTCGGCATAATCACGAAAGGCGACCGGCCCGCGCCCTTCTTCGTTGGCAAAGATCAGCGAAACCTCCGCCATCCCCAAGGGTTTGCGACTTTCGCAACCGCCGAAGATGACATCTTCCATCCCCTGCCCGCGCAAATTTTTGGCACTCTGCTCCCCCATCGCCCAGCGGATAGCGTCGATAATATTACTCTTACCACAGCCATTGGGACCGACCACTGCGGTAATCCCTCCCTCCAGATCGAGGATGGACTTGTCGACAAAAGATTTAAAACCAACGATTTCGATTCGCTTAATACGCATGGGCCCGACTCGGAAGACTATAAATTCATTGCAAGGCTGAGGCGTTGCAAGCCGCGCATGTTAACAATCCGCGGCAAAGGTGTAAAGAAGTTATCACTGTGCTGCGAAAAGCATACTTAAAAAACATCCCTGATGGGATCAAGCAGGAGAGCCCATTGCCGAGGGGGACAAGAGCAATATCAGTATTGACTTTTTAACGATATTTACGATAAATAGTGTGAATAATTTCCTGTTCAAAGGGAAAAAAGATCCTTGCTAAAATCGATGATATCTCGCCGGGAAAATGGATAAAACTGTCACAATGCAAAACGCTACATTACTACAAATGATAACGCCCTACTGTAAAGGCTTAGCCTTTCTACTAATCGTCGTACTCCTTGCCACCAGGCTTGGCAGTTATACGCACGAAATGTTTGCGGGCCCCATTCAGGAACATATTTCTCAAATTGCGGCTGTTTGCGCCGATGAAGACTCACCGGAAAAAACACCTTACCTCTTTAAAGTCAAAAGGCTTTTATCGGATGTCGTCAGTCCGGAGCAGATTGAGGTTGTTTTCGTTCTGGCTCCGGCACTTGACCCGCAATTTCCCTCACAAAAGTTCACCATGCCCCCCGATGTCTATCTCGATATCGTTGTGCCTCCTGATGAAGATCCTGTCTTCTTTAGTTGAATAGAAGCTTTTCTCTACTATTTCCGGGACGCTCGCAAGACTGTGCATATAAGATCCTGGACAACCAACTCACCGAGGTTCACACCATGAATAAAGCTCTTTTTATTGCTGCCACACTTCTCTGTTTTTCACTTGCCGGTTGTACATGCAAAACCGCCCCGAAAGCCATTGCCGCTACTCCGGTTAAAGAAAGTGCGATCATTGCCGAAGAATCGATCAGTCAGCCAAAAGCATCAACTGCAGTAATTGAAGGCGCCGAGATCACAGACCGTGGCAGAAAATCTCTCGCCGAGATCGGTATCGCCATTGAACCTGTCTATTTTAACTATGATTCATTTCTGCTCAGTGATACCAGCAGAGCATCACTGGTCAATACTTCGCAGGTTTTCCTGCAAAATCCCGCCCTCAAAGCCATCGTCGCCGGGCATTGCGATGATCGCGGCTCTGAAATGTACAATATCGCATTAGGCGAAAAGCGGGCCCTTTCGGTCAAAAACTACTTGTCGACTCTCGGGGTCGAAGCAGACAGACTGGAAGTGGTCAGCTACGGGGAAGAGAAGCCCGCGGCCAGCGGTTTTGATGAAGACTCACGGACACTGAACCGTCGGGTGGAGATCATGTAGTTGCATTGATGTGTTACGAATGAACAACGCAAAAAATAAGCGCCGACCGAAAGGTCGGCGCTTATTTTTTGCTCCCCTATCATAACGTTTGTTCCCACTGAGTATGAGTAAGACACAAAACGAAAAAGGGACCTGCATAATGCAAGTCCCTGAATTCTTTTGGTTGCGGGGGCAGGATTTGAACCTGCGACCTTCGGGTTATGAGCCCGACGAGCTACCGGACTGCTCCACCCCGCGTCAAGTTCTGAGACTATAGTCGATGAGTGTTTTTGAGTCAACTGTTATTTTCGCAGAACCCGTTTTTTCGTCATCCCCGGCAATCGACCGCGGAAATCTGTCGTCAAGCATCTCCCGATTCTTCGCAGGAATGCAAACCGTAAATACACTGAGAAAACAACTTATATCAGGCAGTTTGCCTTAGCCGTGAGGATAAACATATACAACGCTAGTATCATTATATGCCACTGTTTTGCAAATCTGCAAAAACTCCACCCTATCAACTGTGAATAAAATTTGCCGATTACAGGCAACTACCTGTTTTCATGGAAAACAAAACGGGGAATAAAATTATAAAACCTTGGTATATCTTTTGCTTTACTCCAAACAAAACCAGACCATTAAGGGGAAATCGATGAAAACTATCCGGCACAACATTACTCTCAACTTTGAACAAAGCGGCGCAGGCCCTGCCATTGTCTTCATCCATGACAACGAAAACAACTGCGCAATCTCCGATCCTCGCTTTGTCGCCCTGATCAAAGCCGGCTTCCGGATCATCCTCACCAACCTGCGCGGCCTTACCCGTGACAGGGAGTCCACGGTTGACGACCTCACCGGCGATGCCGTAACCCTCCTCAACTACCTCGGTATCGGCCGGGCGGTGATCTTAGGCATCGGACGGGGCGGATGTGTCCTCCTCAACCTGCTGGAGAAGCACCCTGAGCGCATCGTCGCATCAAGCTTGGTCATCCCGCCGACCTTGGCGAAAAATTTGCACCGCGTTGCCGGGCGCAAAGGTCTGCTTGCAACATTACGGAACGGGAGCGCGGCGCCGTTGCTCAGGGAACTCTTCAGCGCAGAACCGGCCAAGCCTGCCGCAATGCCGGAGCTCACGGAAATCCCCGCCCTGTGCACCTGGCTCGACCAGATCACCAACCGGCCGCAGCAGCCGGGAAAATCGGGCCTGGCCCTTGTCGCTGACCTACAACTCCCCCTTCTCCTTATCGACACGCCGCCGACTGGACGCCGCTGGCGACAGCTCCTTGGAGGCCGACTGCGCTCCTTCAACGGCAGTCTTCTCGCCCTTCTTGATCTCCTGGTGCCGACGGAGAGCGAAGAGTTTGACGAAGAGGCTTACGTCGAATCCCATTAAACCCCCCACTTTAAACCTCCCCTCGACGGGGTGTTGAGGGGAGGTTTCACCTCAGCCTCAACACCCCTGCTCCGACCTCATTTTCTTACAGACCTTCCTGTGCTATAAATAATCCGTTCGACAAACGTCGGAAAATTTCTGTTCCCCGGAGGACCGCATGCCCCCCCATGGTATTGAGGAAAAAACCGAGCGTCCCACGACTCCCGCGAAAACGATCCATATCAACCGGACAACAAACCGCCGCTGGTTGCGGGCAGAGATGAATCCGTATTTTTTCACCGCCATTGCAGATGAACCGGAAGCCTTGGCCCTGCTTGAACGGGAACTCGACACCCTGCGCTTCAATCGTCACATCGTCCTGGCTGACCGGGAGAAGTCGTTGATCCTTGCCACCCTCAACAGTCCGGGATCTCTTTACAAGACGTTGCAGCGCTTCCCCGAAAGAGAGATCTCTTATGCCATGTTTGCCCACTCGACCAGTCCGGTGATCGGGACGGAGCACACGCTTGAGATTCAGCGCTTTGAGTTTGACCGCAAAAGCAATGAAGAGGTGAATGCGGCCAAAGAGGTGTTAATTCCGGAGCCTTTGCGGAAGAAAATCTTCACGGCTGTGCGCAAAAACTACCCCACTTTCAAGTTAAATGCTCTCGACCGCCTGCTGCACATCCTCTGGATCAACAACGAAGGCTACCTGCGCAATGCCTCGCCGCTGCGTATCGCCCAGGTCCTGAATGTCTTTCACATGGGGAACAGGAACAACGGTCTGTATCTCGATGTGGAGCCGAATCATGATTGCAGCGAATCGCGGGTGCACTTTGCCGTCGGCAATCCGCCGCAGCGCGATTTTCTCCTCCAGGTCATGGAGGTCTTCAACCGTCTCGATCTCGGGATCAATCGCGCTTACTGCCTGACGATCAGCAACGGCATCCACCCATACTTTCTGGCAACCTTCCATGTCCTACGCCGCGACGGCAACCTCCTCTGCCGCGGTGACGAGATCTTTAACCGCCTGCAGCAGGAACTGGCCAATGCCCAGCTCCTCTCCACCAAGAGTCTCCTTTACAACAATTTTGTCCGTACCGGCACAATAAGAGGCGAAGACGCCACTTTGATCAATGCTTTCATTGCTTTTTGTCACACCAATCTCGCCCACAGCCGCCCCGACCACTTCAAGCTTCCCGAGGTGCGGGATGCTTTTCTCTCCCACCCTCAGATCTCCCTGCAATTAACGGCCCTCTTTCGCCAACGCCTCGCACCGGACATCGAGGAACGCGACAGCGGCTACCAAATGCTCATGACGGCGGCGATCGCCACGATCACCGAGTTTAATACCGGTCACCGCCATCTTGACGAAATCCGCCGGACGATCTTTCACTGTGCCCTCTCCTTTATCCGCCACACGCTCAAAACCAACTTCTTTATCCTCGAAAAGCAGGCCCTCGCCTTCCGCCTCGACCCGGCTTATCTCCTGGAACTCCCCGTCGAGGCCGTTGCCGATCTGCCCAAGGCCACTCCTTTCCGCATTACCTTCTTCTTCAACCGCTTCGGCTTCGGCTACCATATCGGCTTTTCCGACATCGCCCGGGGCGGCTGGAGAACGGTGATCGCCCGCAGCAAAGACGACTATGTTGCCAACGCCGAGACCCTCTTTCGCGAAAATTTCGTCCTGGCGCACACCCAGCATCTCAAGAACAAGGATATCTACGAAGGGGGCTCGAAGCTTGTCACCCTCCTCAACGCAGCCGATCTCACCGCCAGAGAACGGGTCATGGAGACTTGGCGCCTCTACAAATTGCAGTACGGCATCACCAACGCCTTTCTCGATATCTTCGTCACCGAACAGGGGGTCGCCAAACACCCGGCGGTTGTCGACTATTATCGCCAGGAGGAAGCGATCGAGCTCGGCCCGGACGAAAACATGCACGACGAAATGATTGAGGCCATCGCCGACCTTTCCCGCCGCCGCGGCTACATCCTCGGCATCGGCATCATGTCGAGCAAAAAGATCGGCATCAACCACAAGGAGTATGGCGTCACCTCGACAGGAGTGGTGAAGTTTGCCGAAATCGCCATGCGCGAAGTCGGCATCGATATCGACCGCGACCCTTATGCCCTCAAAATCACCGGCGGCCCGAATGGCGACGTGGCCGGCAATGCCCTGCGCCTTCTTCTTGAACGCTCACCGCGGGTCGCCATCCGCCTCATCCTTGATGGCACGGCCGCCCTCTTCGACCCCAGCGGCGCCAACCATGCGGAGCTGAAGCGCATCATCCTGCAACACGATCTCGACGCCTTCGACCCGCAACGCCTCCACCCTGGCGGCTTCCTCCTCCTCCGCTCCGGAATTCGCCGCGACGGTTTACAAAACCTTTATTGCAAAATGGTGATGACCAGCGCCGGCCTCGTCGAAGAGTGGATCCCCATCGACCAATTCGCCCGGACCTATACTGATCTGGTCTTTACCGTTGCCGCCGACCTCTTCATTCCCGCGGGCGGCCGCCCGGAAACGATCGACAAGGAGAACTGTGAAAAGTTTTTCCTGGCCGACGGCACTCCCTCTGCCCAGGTTATTGTCGAGGGGGCCAACTCCTTCCTGACCCCGGAAGCGCGGGTGCAGCTGCAACGGCGCGGCATCCTCATCATGCGGGACGCCTCGGCCAATAAATGCGGGGTGATTTCCTCCTCCTACGAAGTCATAGCCAATCTCCTTCTCTCCAACGAAGAGTTTCTCGAGCATAAGGAGACGTATGTCAGCGACGTCCTTGCCATCCTGGAAAAACGCGCCCAAGACGAAGCGGAACTGATTCTCCGTCGACGCCGCACCGAGTCGACCCTGTTGTGTACAGAGATCTCTGACGCCCTGAGCACCGAGATCAATGCCAACTATGCCCGCCTCTTTCGCTTCTTTCAGAGCCGACCGGAGCTATGCAAGCAGACTCTTTATCGTCGGACAATCCTGGCGCACCTCCCGGCGCTGATCCGCAACGATCCCAGATTGCGTCAGCGAATTATCCGCCTCCCCGAAAAGTACCGCTTCGCCATCCTTGCCGCGGAAATCGGTTCATCGCTGGTTTATCAGGGGGAGAGCGAGACAGACTTTGCGGACATGATTCGCACGCATCTGACCCGGAAATTTGCCCACGGTTAACATGCACAGGGAAGTTGCTGAACAAAAAACGGTCGGGGACGCGCATCGCCGACCTGACCGTTTTTAACTCCTGCTTGCTACCGCTGCTTACTGCACTGGCAACTCTTTGCGAGCACTCTTTTCCGCGACAAAGCGCCGCTTGACCGGGTCGAAACGGTAATGTCCGGCATCCCAGATGCTCTCCAACTCTTGCCATTCGAGATGAACCCCTTCCAATTCCTCAAAGGCCAGTGACGCTTCCAGCATCTCGGCGTCATCAATAGTATTGTCACCGTCAAGATCAGACCAATTGTAAGGGCCGACCGTCATCTCTGTCTCGCCGACGGAAGCAATCGCCTGGTTCTTTTCGTCGATATTTGTGATGATCTCACCACGAAAACGGGCAATCATTCCCATCGGGGAACGAGCATCTACACGAACCAGGTAAACGATCAACGAGCTTTTCTCCCCTTGTTTGACAATCCAGCGAGCGATGCCGTCTTGATTGTCGATACTTGAAGCCGGCGGTGAGGTCTCGATAACTTCCCAACCAGGAGGAAAGTGCTCTCGAATGATATAGCGCTTTGTGGCATCGTCGACATTCAGATGTAGGCGCACCGGGATGACCATCCCCGGAGCGGCATACCGGGGGAGGGTTCTAGAAATGGCGATATCGGGGGAATCATCGTGAAGGTTTGATGTCGGAGGTCGTAACCAAAGATAGAAAAGCAAACCGGCAACGAGGAGGAGTGCTACAATTCCGGGGAAAAGCAGGGCATGCAGGCTTGGAATGGTTCTTTCCGGCACAGCAGATACCACCGAGGCGAGATTATCGCCCTCCTCTATGCTCTCCAGTGCACAGACATCGTCTTTAACCAGAAGATGCGCCGGAGACTCCAGTGCTTCGGCAAGTTTGAAAAGATTTTCCCGTCGGACCGTCGGATAACGATTATTCTCCCAGCGCGAAATCGTATCGGTGGTGACCCCGACGACTTTTGCAACATAAAGCTGGGTCAGACGCTGCTCTTCGCGAATCCGGCGAACAGCAACACCATCGAGGCAGACTGTCGGGGGGAAGTTACGCATAAACAAAGTCTCCGATCTTCACTTGTAGAAGTCTAGCAAAACCACTTAAAGAGTGCAATCAATTCGCTTTATATCGACATTCAGAATGATAATAACCAGACATAGTGAGATATAACTATCTGAAAGGACATAAATGTCGATCGACATCAGTTGATATTTCTGCTGATGTCTGATGCAAAATCCCAACTTTCTGCTATATTTTTACCAACGGCGGACATTCCGCCAAAACTTCATCAACAGACAGGAGAAACACCATGAAAAACCTTGTTATTGCCGCCATGCTCGTTGTCTTCGCCAGCAGCGCCACCCTTGCCGCCGACACCGTCGTGCTCAAAGCAAAAAATGGCGATGTCACCTTCAACCACAAAGCTCATTCAGACAATCTGAAAGATTGCACGATCTGCCACGGCGCCGCCAAACCGGGGAAAATTGAACTCGATAAAGAAAAAGGTCATGCCCTTTGCAAAGATTGCCATACCAAGAGCGCCCAAGGCCCGACCAAATGTGGCGATTGCCACAAAAAAGGATAACTGTTTCCAGACTAATCTGAGAAAAAAAGGAGACCCTGTCAATGCGGGGTCTCCTTTTTCATCTTATGAACTTGACATTCTCTTCCATGGAGCTAGAATGATGACAAATTAACTTAGCAATATCTCTGGAGGCATCATGATTGAAGAGCGCTCTAACATTGTTACCTTTAAAGGAAACCCCGCGACCCTGCTAGGACCTGATATCAAGATTGGCGACCCGGCCCCGGAATTCCGTGTCGTTGACAACGCCTTGCAAGCGGTGACACTGGCAAGCAATCTCGGCAGAGTACAACTCATCACGGTTGTCCCTTCAATCGACACCCCGGTCTGCGATACCATGACCCGAAAGTTCAACGAAAAGGCAGCACAGCTGCCAGAGAGCGTTGTCATCCTTACTGTCAGTGTCGACCTCCCCTTTGCTCAGAAACGTTGGTGCGGTAATGCCGGCGTCGACAAAATCAAGACTGTTTCGGATTATCAGGATCGCTCCTTTGGCCTGAACTACGGGCTCCTACTCAAGGAACTTAAGCTCTTGGCCCGAGCTGTTTATGTCATCGACAAAGACGGGAAGGTGGCATATCGGGAGATTGTCAAAGAGGTAACCGCTGAACCTGATTACGACGCCGCACTCGCTGCTGCAATCAAGCTCGCCTGAGAACAAGACGAAATAAACGCAAAAAGGGACTGACCTTGATGGTCAGTCCCTTTTTGCGTTTACAGGTAGATTCTTATTATTCTGGACGCATCAAGCGTTGTTTCTTGCGAAGACGACGCTGTGCTTCCTTCTCCTTGCGCTTGCGTTTAACGCTCGGTTTTTCGTAAAATTTACGCTGTTTCATTTCACGAAAGAGCCCTTCCTGCTGAAGCTTACGCTTGAGCACACGAATGGCTTTCTCAACGTTATTATCAATAACTTGGATTTCCAAGAACAATCACCTCACTTCCCTGCGATTTGCAACCCTCATCGAATGAGAGCGAACGGAAAACTATCCTATATACCACAAAAAAGCAAGACGTAAATTCTTCGACGATACAATGAGATCACTTTGAAACCGGAGGAAGAGTTGCTGTGTAAAGGACAACTGCAAGACCGCCATTCACCAGGCGCGCACGGGGATGGACTTCCAGGCCGGTCGCCGCAGCAAGATGTTCGTCCGGAGAGATAAAAGCAATCGTCCAACCTGGAAAGGCGCACTTAAATCCATCTCCCAGGCTCCGGTAAAGCGCGTGGAGATCTTCTCCCTGCTCCAAGCGGATGCCATAAGGAGGATTACACAAAACCAGTCCTGGCCCGGAACGCACCGGTAAAGACTGAAGTTCGGAAAGGCAGAGATCGATCATCTCAGCGATCCCGGCCTGTTGTACGTTCTGCGCAGCAACGGACAAGACGCAATAATCACTATCGGATGCAAAAATTGGTGCTGCCGGGGCAATGATATTACGATCGGCATCAGCAGTCAGCGCCTGCCAAAGCCCAGGACGATATCCTGGCCAGTGCATAAAAGCAAAGGGGCGATGGCGGCCCGGGGCTCTATGCGTGGCTATCAACCCCCCTTCCACGGCGATGGTTCCGGAACCACACATGGGATCACATAAAGGAATCGAGCCGTCCCAGCCCAAAAGGAGCAAGGAGGCGGCGGCCAAAGTTTCGCGTAATGGTGCCGGCCCGGAGGCAGAACGGTAGCCACGTTTATGGAGAAGTTCTCCCGAACTGTCAAAGGAGATTGTACAACTGTCATCTTCGAAACGGATCAGAATCAACTGCTTGAAACCGGCACTGCCATCGCGTGGCGAGCTACCGCCAAGAGCACGAGCGATGACCGCACTTACTGTCTCGACAATCCGGCCGGTGTGAATAAGCCGCGACCGGTGGGCGGTTGCACGAACCTCGATCAGCGTATCCGGGCGTAAAAAACTCCCCCAAGGGAGACGTAAGGCTTTGTGAAAAAGTTCGGGGAAATCGGTCGCCCTGAAATTGCCAAGACGAACCAGAATCCGAGTAGCGGTACGCAGATGCAGGTTCGCGGCATAAAGCTCGCGGAGCCCGCCACTGAACGCCACCCCTCCGAGGGACAGACTGACACCCTTTAAGCCTAAGGCAACGGCCTCAGCGCTACAGACTTCTTCCAGGCCAGGCGCGGTAATAACAAAAAAATCTGATTCTTTTTTCTTCATGTTACCTCAAAAATTACAGCACGCAATGGAATAACGCGGCATTATAAAATCCTTTTGCCCGTATCTTTACATTCTGCTAGCATATCACCATTCTTTTCAAGAGATGATAATGAGCCCGAAGATATTGACAGCTGAAGAAGCTTAAGACTTATTTAGACCCTCCGAAGAAGAAATTCTCTCCCTATGCAACGATACAACAAATATTTTCAACCGGAGCAAAAAGTCCAGCTCCGCCTCATCAATCCCCTGATCGAATCGACGGAAATCCTCACCCTAACCTTTACCAACCAGGGTCCAGATTATTTTGAGCTCGTCTTTCCCTATAAAAACCACAAAGATGAAGAATTCCCATTGACTCCAGGGATGAGAATGGAACTCATGACCGAATCAATGGGCGTCGGTGTAAAAATGGCTGTTGATTTCATTGACTACGTGCGTGGCAGTGACATGATTCGCGTCAAAGGGGTTGGAGAACTCAAAGCGTTTCAAAGACGGACCCAACCCCGCATCGACATCGAGTGTGGAGTTCGCTTTACCCGTGGACAAGGGGCGCTCCGTTCCTTGCGTGAACATTGGCTGAAGAATATCGAAATCATCAACCGGATCGACCTGAAGGACTTGCCCCCCTTCACTTTAAGCCAATTAAACCTGAGTACCACCGGTTTTCGTCTGGCAATCAAGCCCCCGGTTGAGCGCGCCGATCTTTTTCTCGTTCTCGTCCAGCTAACCCCCAGGACGAAACCCCTGTGTCTCCTTTGCGAAACAGTCTGGACGGGGCCCGTTCGCGATAAAGAAGGAAAAATTCCTTGTGGAATGCACTTTATCGGCATGACCGACTCCGATCGCAACACCTTAGAAGCACAGATAAAACGCATCCTTTCCTCCTAAACCCCAGCTTGTTACATTCCAAGCACCTGATCAGGAAATGGACTGCTCAGGCTGTTGCTCAATTCAAAAGCATCCTTGAGTAGTGACTCAAAATCCTCACGCTCGAGGATCCTTCCGCCAAGGGAGAGGAGATGGGGGGTCGGTAACTGCATATCGATCATGACAAAATTACTATTAAAAAGCGTTTGGCACAGGAAATATAGAGCTATCTTAGAGGCATCGGTGCGGATATGAAACATCGATTCTCCAAAAAAAGAACGCCCGAGACTCACCCCGTAAAGTCCACCAACCAATTCCTGCCCTGCCCAAACTTCCACAGAGTGACAAAAACCGAGGGTAAAAAGTTCTTCGTAGGCGGCGACCATCTCTGTAGTAATCCAGGTCCCCGACATCCGGCGCTTGCCACTCGTGGCACAAGCGCGAATAACCGCGGCAAAGGACTGATCGACGCTGATGCGATATTGTCCGGTTCGCAAAGATTGACGCAGAGAGCGGGAGAGGTAAAACTCGCCGGGAAGGAGGACACAACGGGGCATCGGCGACCACCAAAGGATCGGTTCGCCGGCATTATACCAAGGGAAAATACCTTGAGAATAAGCAAGAATGAGTCGTTGCGGCGAGAGATCGCCACCGATCGCCAGAAGACCATTTTCTTCGGCCAGTCGCGGCGGCGGAAAAAGAATTTCAGTGCCGAGACGAAAGACCGGCACGGGATCAGTTAAAACTCAAGGTGAGCCGTTCATCATGTCCCGCAACATTCACCTGCCCGCCCTTTTGTGCCAACGGACCAAAGAGAATAGCAGCAGACAATGGATCACCGATTTCTACCTCGATTAAACGGGCCAGGGGGCGCGCTCCAAATGCCGGATCGTAACCGCGCCGGGCTAAAATCTTACGGGCTGCTAAATTCACATTCAGGCGGACATTCCGCTCGGTCAAGCGGGACTGCAGCTCCGCAAGAAATTTATCAACCACCTTCAACATCACCCCTTCGGTCAAGCGATCAAAAGAGATGATTGCAGTTAAGCGATTGCGGAATTCCGGTGAGAAGAGGCGTTCGACCTCCTGCTTCGGTCCCGAAGACAATAAATTGCCAAAACCGATCGGTGCGGCACTCATCTCCCGCGCTCCAGCGTTGCTGGTCATGATCAGAATAACATGGCGAAAATCTGCTTTACGCCCATTGTTGTCTGTGAGACTGCCGTGATCCATCACCTGCAACAGAATATTGAAAACGTCAGGATGAGCCTTCTCTATTTCATCAAGAAGGATGACTGCATAAGGATTGCGCACGACCGTATCGGTCAACAGCCCCCCTTGGTCAAAGCCGACGTATCCCGGAGGGGCACCGATCAAGCGGGAGACTGAATGCTTCTCCATATATTCACTCATGTCGAAACGGACAAAATCGACGCCGAGATTTTCCGCCAATTGTCTTGCAACTTCAGTCTTGCCGACGCCGGTTGGCCCGGTGAGAAGAAACGCACCTTGCGGACGATCAGGATGACCGAGGCCAGCTCGTGCTCGTAAAACACTCCGGCAGAGGGTGTTCACCGCCGCATCCTGACCAAAGATGGTGCGCTTGATGTCTCTGGCCAAAGTCTTGAGTCGACGGCGATCCTCTGTCGTGACGCTGCGCAGGGGTATGCGCGCAATCGCGGCAACAACCGCTTCAATATCCTTGATGTTAATCAGCTTGCGAGAGCGCGGTTGCGTACGGAAGGCGGCACCGGCTTCATCCAGGACATCAATGGCTTTATCCGGCAGAAAACGAAAATTGATATGCCGGGCTGAAAGTTCTACCGCGGCAACGATGGCCTCTTCTGAGTAAAGGACACCGTGAAAGGCGGCATAGCGGCTGCTTAGCCCCTTGAGAATAGCAATTGACTCTTCAATGGAGGGCTCAAGAATATCGATCTTCTGAAAACGGCGGGAAAGGGCGCGATCTTTGTCAAAAGAGTTTTTGTACTCTTCAAAAGTGGTTGAACCGATACAGCGGATTTCACCGGAAGCAAGGACGGGCTTAAGGATATTAGCGGCGTCCAGGGTCCCGCCAGAAGTAGCACCCGCACCGATGACCGTATGGATCTCGTCGATAAATAGAATCGCATTGGGGCGTTTACTGATGGCAACAATGACCGCCTTGAGCCGCTCTTCAAAATCGCCACGGAACTTGGTTCCAGCCAGGAGCGCCCCCATATCAAGACTGAAAATTTCGGCATCCGCCAGCAATTGCGGGATATCGCCCTGAACAATTCGCAGTGCCAATCCCTCAGCAAGTGCGGTCTTGCCAACGCCGGGATCCCCGACCAGTAAAGGATTATTTTTTCGGCGACGGCAAAGGGTCTGGATGGTGCGGCGTAATTCACTTTCTCGACCGATGATTGGATCAATCTTGCCAGTGCGTGCACGAGCAACAAGGTCAACAACAAAACCCGCGAGAGGATCTTTGGCCTTCCTCTTGCCTTCTTTCGTCTCTGTCGGGCGTTCTTCTACTGACGGCTGCCCGGTATTTTCCGATGATTCGTGTTGAGCCGCTCGCGAAACACCATGGCTGATGTAGTTGAGAACATCGACACGGGATATCCCTTGCTCCTCAAGAAAATGGGCTGCATAGCAATCGCGTTCATCAAGGATGGCAGCAAGAATATCGCCGACGCCCACTTCCTTGCGTCCGGAGGACTGCATATGGAGTACAGTTCGCTGCAAAACCCGCTGCAAGGCAACGGTCTGCTCCGGGACACCATCCGTAGCGACAGGGAGGGTCTCGATATGGCTGGAAAAGTACTCTTCCAGCAACTGTTTAAGGATGTCCGGATCACCACCGCAAGAGCGCAAAATCTCCAAACCACGATCTTCAAAAAGAAGAGCATAAAGGACGTGCTCCGTGGAGAGAAACTCATGCCGACGGCGCTGTGCCTCGCGGACAGCCAGAGAAAAAGTAATTTGAACATCAGCATTGAACATTTTTACCTCGAAAACATTGGCTTTAGAAATTGAAGTTACCGGCCAATCTCCACCATTTTCTGACCATTATTACTCGGGTTCGAGAGTACAGCGAAGTGGAAATCCAGCCTCTCGCGCCAGCTTATGGACCTTTTCAACTTTTGTCTCAGCAATTTCAAAGGGGTATAGACCGCACAAAGTTTGGCCGCAATGGTGAATCCGTAGCATCAAAGATATTGCTTCAACACTCTCTTTATGAAAAATCGACTGCAAAACATCAACAACAAAATCCATCGACGTATAATCGTCGTTATGCATAAAAACCTTAAACAACTTCGGCTTTTCTTTTCGGAGTTTTTTTAGGGTCGCATTTCCAATTAGCGGGGTTGCGATCGTCTTTGTCATTTTACCTCATATTACAATTTATCACATTCTTGTAAGTTGGACCAAGTATCCCCAAAAAACAAGAGAGCTGCCACAGGGACAGCTCTCTTGACATGGCAATGAACTTCAATTGAACAATTACTGGTTAACGTACTTGCACAACACTTGTTACCCCGGGAACCTGCTCTTTCAGAACACGTTCTACTCCCATCTTAAGCGTCATGGTCGACATGGGGCAGGAACCGCAAGCACCGGTCAGTTTGACGCTGACAACGCCATCTGCCGCCACATCAACTAATTCCACATTACCACCGTCTGCCTGAAGGGCGGGACGGACCAGATTAAGGGCTTTTTCTACTGCTTCACGCATCGTATACCTCCGTTTTCAGAATCACTCCGTATGAGTGAGTTCTTTGCATTATACTTCGATTTTTTTTATGATCGACTTAAAATTTCAATTCGACATAATTTTTTCCGAAAAAATATTAATAACCATGAACGGGCAGAGGCTGGTCACGCAAGGACCGGGCACAGAGAAGATTCTGTGGCCCAACATCTTTCCCTTGAACTAATACCTTGAAAACCTCCCCCATACCACCATCCGGCATGATAAGATTTTTTAAAGTCAAACGAAGAGCTTGCGCGCGATGCGGCTCTTTCTCTTGCGCCTGTGCTTGTAGCAGAGCATCGACAAATCCAAGTCCAAGTAAAAACCTACATTGATCACCATAAAAGAGTGGCGCCAAACCAGACTCTTCGCCCGCCTTGATCAAGGCAGAAAAATCGACGTGTGCGGTAAGATCCTGCTCTCCGATACGAATGTAGGGGTTTTCATTGCTTGTGTGCTGGTAGTAGCACATCAGTGTTCCGTTTGTGCGCCAGGGGGCATACAATTCACTGGCCAAATAGCCATAATCGATCGTTAGAACAAATCCGCGCTGTAGAATCCCGGCAACATTGCGTATCCATAATGGTGCAGCAAGATTGATTTCACCGCGATTACCTTCCGCAAGAGCCTCACCCACCCATTCAAAATAGTTGACGAGGTCCTCGGTAGACGGATCCTGCAAAACTTCGATTAAAGTTTCGTCTTCAACGGCAACGCAAACCTCAAGAAGCTTGCCATTACGCATTTCCACGAGATGCACAGGGAAGGCGTCAACCAGTTCGTTGGAAAGATAACAACCAATCATACCAACAAGATCATCTTGCTGACACCAACTTACACGACTTAGATGTTTCGTTAACAACTGCGATTGACAGAGACGATTTTCAGAACTGATCTCCACAATTCTGTAGTTTAACAGGTTGTAGAAATCAAGAAAATCTGCTTCAACCGCGTTGAGGATATCAAGACAGAGGTGCCCTGTCCCTGCTCCCTGTTCAGCAACAACAAACTCAGTGGGACAACCAAGAATCTCCCACATTTGGTGCAATTGTTTGGCAATCAATTGTCCAAAGAGTGCGTGAACACTACTAGAAGTATAGAAATCTCCATCGCGACCTATACGTTTACGGGAAGTCATGTAATAGCCGTATTCAGGGTGATAGAGACATTCCCTCATGAAATCTGAAAAAGGGAGGGGACCTTCCACTGTAATGCGCTCTAAAAGTACCCTCGCAAGGCGCGACTGGAAGAGTTGATCTGTGGGATGAACCATGGCAAACTCACAAGAGGGGATAATGAAAAGGCCATGAACAAGAATAATCTTGCTCATGGCCTTACTGTTTTCATCACATTGAAAATTATGCTTCTGCGATAGGACTTACCTGAGAAGTCATTTCCTCTTCTACCAGCGCAATGATCGACTGAGGAGCATTATCACCAAGGCGTGATCCGACTTTAATAATGCGTGTGTAACCGCCAGGACGATCCTTGTACCGTGGACCAATCTGTTCAAAAAGTTTTGCAACAACCTTTTGGTCGCGAATCACGTTAAGAACCTGACGACGGGCATGAAGATCACCACGTTTTCCCAAGGTAATCATCCGGTCAACAACTTTGCGCAACTCTTTAGCGCGAGCGTCTGTAGTAGTAATTTTTTCATGATCCAACAACGACGTAACCATGTTACGAAGCATTGCATTACGGTGAGGGGTATTACGGCCAAGCCGCTTACCGGATTTATTATGACGCATGGGAGTAGAGATCCTTTCTAATGTACAAGCGCAGCAGGGTTAAGCCTCTTCGCTCCCCTTCTGGATCATTTTCATGTATTCGGGATCAGGAAAGTTATCGACCTTCATCCCTAAAGTCAGTCCCATATCAGCCAAAATGTCCTTGATTTCATTCAACGACTTACGACCAAAATTCTGGGTCTTAAGCATCTCTGCTTCACTTCTTTGCACCAACTCGCCAATCATGTGAATATCGGCATTTTTAAGACAGTTAGCGCTGCGAACAGAGAGTTCGAGTTCATCAACACTACGATAAAGATTTTCGTTAATACGGCGACTCTCATCACCGGTGACCAACGTCGCAGGCTCGGAATCTTCATCAAAATTGATAAAAATCTGCAGTTGTTCCTTAAGAATTTTCGCTGCATAAGCGACTGCATCGTCAGGACGGACACTTCCGTCCGTAGTAACTTCAAGGGTTAACTTGTCATAGTCGGTAATTTGACCGACGCGTGCATTTGTTACGGAATAATCAATCTTCTTGATTGGTGAAAAGATGGCATCAATAGGAATAGTACTTACCGGCGCCCGCTCATCACGGTTACGGTCAGCAGGAACATATCCCTTACCAAGACCCACAACCATATCCATTTCTACATCAGCTTCTTTAGAACATGTTGCAATATGGTGCCCAGGGTTAAGAACCACAACATTAGCGTCACTAATTATATCGCCAGCAGTGATCGCCCCTGCACCTTTTTTTACAATACGAATCGAACGGCAATCATTGCCGTGAAGCTTGAGTCGCACCCCTTTAAGGTTAAGAATAATTTCTGTCACATCTTCTGTCACGCCGGGAATCGTCGAGAACTCATGAAGAACTCCCTTAACCCGAACAGACATAATGGCAGCACCCTGCAACGACGACAAGAGAACGCGCCGCAAAGAATTGCCTAAAGTTGTTCCGAAACCACGCTCAAACGGTTCAGCTGTAAACTTGCCGTACGTATCAGTCAAAGTATCTGTTTCAACCTGAAGACGCTTCGGCATAATCAGATCGCGCCAGTTATTGTGCATTCAACTCCTCCAATCTGCTAATCACGGCTAAAATCTGAAGTTTTACTTCGAGTAAAGCTCGACAATCAGATGTTCCTGGAAGGTCGGAGTCGTCATTTCTTCACGAACCGGTTGAGTCTTTACAATCCCTTTAAATGCTTTACGATCAAGTTCTACCCACGAAGGCAGCCCTCTGCGCATGACACCGTCCAGAGCTTCGTTGACCCGTACGACCTGCTGGCTCTTTTCACGAAGTGAAACTTCATCACCAACGCGAAGTTGATATGATGGGATGTTGACTCGACGATTATTGACAAGGAAATGTCCTTGGCGAACAAGCATGCGAGCCTCTGTCCGTGATGTCGCAAAACCCATGCGGTAAACAGTACTGTCCAGACGACTTTCAAGGAGCATCAACAGCGTTTCACCAGTGACGCCCTTCATCCGATCCGCTTTTGCGAAATAAGAACGAAACTGGCCTTCAAGGACACCGTAAGTGCGACGAACGCGCTGTTTTTCACGTAACTGTGTACCATAGTCAGACACCTTTGTTCGGCCCTGACCATGCTGTCCTGGAGCATAACTGCGACGCTCTAGCGCACATTTTTCTGTATAACATCTGTCCCCTTTAAGGAACAGTTTCATGCCTTCCCTTCTGCACAAACGGCAGACCGGTCCAGTATATCTAGCCAAGGTTTCCTCCTTAAGTCCTAAACTCTTCTACGCTTGGGAGGACGACAGCCATTATGGGGGATGGGTGTAACGTCCTTAATCATTGTAACGTTCAAGCCGGTTGCCTGAAGAGCTCGTAAAGCAGACTCACGCCCGGACCCTGGACCCTTGACATAAACTTCAACACTGCGAAGTCCATGCTCTTGAGCTTTCTTGGCTGCATCCTCTGCCGCCATTTGCGCTGCAAAAGGAGTGCTTTTACGAGAACCTTTAAATCCTTTTGTCCCGCAACTTGACCAGGAAAGAACATTACCCGATACGTCACTGATGGTAACAATCGTGTTATTGAATGTCGCTTGAATATGTACTACTCCGTTAGCTACATTCTTTTTTTCTTTGGTCTTTCTGACGACCTTCTTACTGGAAGCCTTAGCCATCTTTCCTCCGATTATTTCTTCTTGCCGGCGACTGTTTTACGCGGGCCTTTACGAGTACGCGCATTTGTCTTGGTTTTCTGTCCACGAACCGGCAAGCCACGACGATGACGAAGACCACGATAACACCCGAGATCCATGAGACGTTTGATGCTTGCTGTGACATCACGACGTAAATCGCCTTCTACTTTGAACTCACGGTCGATAACATCACGAATTTGACCGACTTCTGCCTCAGTCAAACTGTCAGTACGGGCATTCAAGTTAATCCCGGCCTTGCCAAGGATCTTCTGCGAAGTTGTCCGGCCAATACCATAAATATAGGTAAGCGCAACCTCTATCCGCTTGTTTCTGGGTATGTCAATACCAGCGATACGTGCCAATGTATGTTCCTCCTGTTATCCCTGTTTCTGCTTGTGCTTGGGATTTTCGCAAATGATCCGCACGATCCCTTTACGTTTAACAACCTTGCACTTTACGCAGATAGTCTTGACTGAAGCTCGAACTTTCATGTGTAGATTCCTTTTATATCTTATCGTGACGTTACATAAAACGAAGCCTTCAGGGCAACGTTAAAATAACCGGCCCATCAGCTGTGATTGCGACTGTGTGCTCAAAATGAGATGACGGTCGACCATCTGCTGTCACTGCTGTCCAGCCGTCTGCAAGAATCTTAACTTCTGCACAGCCGGCATTGACCATTGGCTCGATAGCCAACACCATTCCAGGCTTCAATCTAGCACCGTGACCAGGTTGTCCAAAGTTGGGAACTTGCGGCGCCTCATGGAGCTTTTGACCTATACCGTGTCCAACGAAATCACGAACGACTGAAAAACCTCTTGCTTCGACATAAGACTGAACTGCCCAGGAGATATCAGAGATCCGGTTACCAGGTTGCGTAGCAGCAATCGCCTGAGTTAGAGACTCCCTGGTAACCTCGTTCAAACACTTCTTTTCATCATCTATCAGACCAATGGGGATAGTAATAGCCGCATCGCCGAAATAACCGTGATATTGAACACCAAAATCTACGCTGAGGATATCACCGTCCAGCAAGGGGACATCATCAGCAAAACCATGTACAACTTTATGGTTCAGAGATGCACAAATTGTATATGGGAAACCACCATACCCTTTAAAGGCAGGACGTGCTTTTCGTTTGAGACATTCTTTTTCTGCAATAATATCAAGCTCACGAGAGGTAACGCCGATTCCAGCTTTTTCCTGCAATATCAGCAGGATTTCAGCAACGATACGCCCGGAATCTCGCATTTTCTGGATTTCACTTTTTGTTTTGAGCGAAATCACCGTAAAGCCGATAAGATAGTTACAATTTCCTCTTGAACAACCGAGATATCTTCCATGCCGTCGACACTAAAAAGCAAACCCTGCTCGCGGTAATATGCGATCAAGGGTGATGTCTGATCTCGATAAACCAACAAACGGTGACGAATCGTCTCTTCACGATCATCATCACGCTGATATAACTCAGCACCACAAGCATCGCAACAATTAGGCCGCTGAGAAGGACTGAACTTTATATGATAACCCAAACCACAAGAACGACAAGAACGCCGTCCCGTCAAACGCTCTACGAGGACTTCCTCATCAGCATTCAAGGAAATGACTGCCTGTAAAGGGTAATTCATCTGCAACAGTGTCTTCCCAAGCGCGTCTGCCTGAGCAACCGTGCGAGGAAAACCGTCTAAAATAAAACCCGAAGAGCAATCAGGCTGCTGAAGACGCTCACATACAATACCTACAACAACTTCATCGGGAACCAGCTCCCCCGAAGTCATAAAAACTTTAGCTCTACCCCCCATAGGCGTACCATCACGCACTGCGGCTCGGAGTATATCACCGGTGGAGATCTGGGGAATAGCAAATCGCTCGGTTATAGCCTTGGCTTGCGTCCCCTTTCCAGCACCAGGGGGTCCAAGTAGTATAATTCTCATGGCTATATATCCAAGCCTAATCCCGCCGGCCCTTTATTGATGCACCCTTCATGAATCCCTCATAGGAACGAGATATAAGGTGCGCCTCAATCTGGGCAGCAGTATCAAGACCGACGCCGACTACTATCAGCAATGACGTCCCACCAAAATAAAAGGGAACATTGAATTTACTAATTAAGATTGTCGGCAGAACACAAACTGCAGAGACATAGATAGCGCCAGCAAAAGTTAGACGTCCGAGTACTACATCCAAATAATCGGCGGTCTCTGTTCCTGGACGGATACCGGGGACATAACCACCTTGACGTTTCACATTTTCAGCGACATCGACCGGGTTAAACGTGACAGCCGTGTAGAAGTAGCAGAAAAAAATGATAAAAGCAACAAATAATACATTATAAAGCCAATTGCTTGGAGTCATCATCCCAGCTACACTACGAATCCAAGGGATATCGACTAAACTTGCAATAGTGGCTGGAAACATAATTATTGAACTAGCGAAAATCGGAGGGATTACTCCGGCCATGTTCAGCTTTAGAGGGAGGTGACTAGACTGCCCACCATACGTTTTCATCCCGACCACACGCTTAGCATGATGAATAGGAATCCGCCGCTGGGCGCGCTCCATAAAGACAATCGCCCAAATCACAAAAACCATTGCGGCGAGTATTAACAGCAACACCATTGGTCCCATCGCCCCGGTTTTAACCAGTCTCAAGGAATTCACTATTGCCGACGGTATAGTTGCGACAATGCCGGCAAAGATAATCAGAGATATACCATTACCAATACCACGTTCAGTAATCTGTTCGCCGATCCACATTATAAAAGCTGTTCCGGCAGTTAAGGTAATAATAGTCAGCAGAATAAAAGCTATACCGGGATGAGTAACCACCGGCTCACCGGCTGGTCCTCGCATGGTCTGAAGTCCAATTGCAATCCCTGCACCTTGGATTACAGAGAGAACGACCGTACCATAACGTGTCCAACGTGTGATGGTTTTTCGTCCTTGCTCCCCCTCTTTAGACAGACGTTGTACAGGCTCAAAGACAACCGTTAGCAGTTGTAAAATAATGGAAGCGCTGATATACGGCATGATTCCTAAAGCAAAGATTGTCATTCGCTCTAATGCACCACCCGTAAATGCACTCACCAAGCCAAGCAGAGTCCCCTCCGTCCCGGAAAAGAACTGAGCAAGGACCTGAGAATCGATACCTGGGGTAGGAATATGACATCCTATCCGGTAGACAGCCAGCATCCCTAATGTAAAGAAAATGCGCCGGCGCAGTTCGGGAATATTAAAGATATTCTGAATACTGGCTATCACGATTAAAGCACCTCGACTGTACCGCCGGCTTTTTCAATCTTATCTTGGGCAGACTTGCTGAATTTGTGAGCCTTGACCGTTAGAGCCTTGGTCAACTCACCATCACCAAGAATCTTGATTCCATCATGCAAGTCCTTGACGAGACCCGCGAGACCGTAATCATCCAAGTCGATGACACTACCAGCATCAAAAAGTTCAAGATCACGTAAATTAATCACAGCGTAAACGGTTTTTTCCAGGGGACGAAAACCCCTTTTAGGCAGGCGGCGCTGCAAAGGCATCTGTCCGCCTTCAAAGCCAGCCTTAATACTGCCACCGGAACGGGCTTTTTGCCCTTTGTGACCTTTACCGGATGTCTTGCCGAGACCGGAACCAGCGCCACGACCAATCCGTTTTCTAGTTTTAGTGGAACCTATCGCCGGTTTCAGGCAGCTCAGATCCATAACGACTCTCTTTCATCTATTCTTCGACAACAACCATATGGGCGACCTTGCGAATCATCCCGCGAATTTCCGGGGTATCCTGCAGGAATACACTTTGATGCATCCTAGTCAAGCCCAAGCCTTTAAGGACCTTGGTAAAATACGCGTTACGGGCAATACCGCTCTTCGTTTTGGTTACCTTTAATTGTCCAGCCATTTTACTCCCCCTGACCCGCAGCTTCAGGATTTTGTCCACCAAGACCGCGCATTGCCATAATCTGCTCAGCACTCTTGAGCTGACTGAGGGCGTTAACTGTAGCCTTGACGACATTGTGTGGATTATTCGAGCCGATACACTTAGATAGAATATCGCCAACGCCTGTCACTTCAAGGACGGCACGTGCAGCACCACCAGCTATGACCCCTGTACCAGCCGAAGCAGGCTTCAGTAGGACCTTACCAGCGCCGAATTTGCCGAGCACTTCAAAAGGAATTGATCTATCCTTTAAAGGGACTTTGATCAAATTCTTTTTCGCCTGCTCTACACCCTTACGGATGGCCTCAGGCACCTCTTTCGCTTTACCAAGGCCATAGCCGATAATCCCTTGTCCGTCGCCAACAACGACAAGAGCAGAGAAACTAAACCGGCGTCCACCTTTCACAACTTTAGCACAGCGGTTAATGTGTATGACCTTATCGGTCAGATTCAACTCATTGGGATCGATGCGATGCAAAACAATCCTCCTTCTAAAAAATCAACCCGGCTTCACGCGCCGCGTCCGCTAGCGCCTTCACACGGCCGTGATAGAGAAAACCATTCCGGTCAAAAACAACCTTGCTGATGTTTTTCTCAAGTGCTTTTTTGGCAATAGCCGTTCCGACCGCTTTGGCCGACTCGACATTCCCGGTGCAATCACACTCCGCGGCCACTTCTTTGTTGACCGTGGAGACAGCAGCCAGGGTACGCCCGGTAGTGTCCTCAATGATCTGTGCATAGATATGCTTGGCACTGCGAAAGACCGAGAGACGGGGGCGTTCAGGAGAACCCTGGACGACGCGCCGTACACGTATCTTTCTTTTCAGCCGAGCATTACGCCTTTCACATGCGACGTTCACTGTCATTCTCCTCGCACGAAATTTTAATTATTTCTTACCGGTTTTGCCGGCTTTGCGGATAATCCGCTCTTCTGCATATTTAATCCCTTTGCCCTTGTAAGGCTCAGGACTACGAAATGAACGTATTTTTGCGGCAACAGCTCCTACGAGCTCTTTATCAATCCCTTTAAGGGTGATCTTCGTCTGCTTTTCTACTTCAGCAGAAACACCATCCGGCAGAACGTAGTCAATCGGATGGGAAAATCCAAGAAGAAGGTTGAGGGTTGTACCTCTTACATCTGCACGATAACCGACGCCATTAATATCGAGTACTCTGGCGAAGCCTTTAGTTACACCTTCAACCATGTTAGCGATCAAAGTTCGTGTCAGACCGTGCAACGCCGCTGTATTATCAGACTGAGGATCCTGATCGACAATAACTCGATCAGCCTCAACTGTAATCAGAACACCGGCAGAAAGTTCACGGGTAAGAGTGCCACCTGGCCCCTGCACTTTCATGGTTGTCCCACTAAGCGAAACCTTGACACCGGCAGGGATAATTACGGGTTTTTTACCGATTCGTGACATAACTACATCTCTCCTTACCGTACTCTTACCAGATTGTGCAGAGCACTTCGCCGCCCACCTGAGCCTCACGGGCAGCCGTATCATCGAGAACGCCTCTTGAGGTTGAGATGATTGCGCAACCGAGACCACTCTTGACCTTAGGTATCTCATCCTTGCCGACGTATACACGACGCCCAGGGGTCGAAACTCGTTTGATCTCGTGAATGACGGGCAGATTCAGCTCATCAAATTTCAGGTAGATACGCAAGACCCCCTGCTTGTCATCGCTGACGGTCTTATAGTTTTTAATGTAGCCAAGGTTCTTAAGAACTTCAGCTATCGCCACCTTCAAATTAGATGAAGGGATATCTAATTTCTGGTGCCGGGCAAGACCCGCATTTCGAATGCGGGTTAACAGGTCGGCGATGGGATCGGTCATTGCCATGGGATAAAACTCTCCTTATTCCTTACCAGCTGGACTTGATCACGCCGGGTAATTTACCGACGGACGCCAACTTGCGCAGACAGATACGACACATGTCGAATTTGCGGTAGTAGGCGCGCGGCCGACCGCACAGCGGGCAGCGGTTGTAGTTCTGAACCGCAAATTTCTTGGGGCGTGCGGCCTTGATCATCATCGATTTCTTTGCCACGTTTTCCTCCGCTGTACTTACTTGCGAAACGGCATGCCCATCGCCGCCAACAGGGCACGGCCCTGTTCGTCAGTTCGAGCAGTCGTCACAATGGTAACATTCAGGCCCTTGACTTTGTCGACTTTATCGACCTCTATCTCGGGAAAAATCAACTGCTCCCTGACACCCAGGGTGTAGTTGCCGCGTCCGTCAAAAGCCTTCGAAGAGACACCTCGAAAGTCACGAACACGCGGAAGACTAATATTGATCAAACGATCAAGGAATTCATAAGCACGGTCACGCCGTAAGGTTACCATGCAACCGATAGGCATTCCTTCGCGCAACTTGAATGCTGCAATCGACTTCTTCGCTTTGGTGACGACCGCCTTTTGGCCAGTGATCTTGCCTAGCTCTTCGACTGCTGCCTCAAGAATTTTGATATTCTGTATGGCGTCACCGAGGCCCATATTGATGACGACCTTCTCGACACGAGGAACATCCATTTTATTCTTGAGCCCAAGCTCTGTAAGAAGCTTGGGTGCCAGTTCAGACTGGTAAATATCTTTCAGCCTTGCCATGGAATCATCCTCCGTTACTTGTCGAGAAGTTCGTTGCACTTCTTGCAAAAACGAGCCTTGGTTCCGTCGGTAAGAATACGCGCTCCGGTCCTTGTCGGTTTGTTGCAGGAACCACACACAATCATCACATTCGATGCATCCAGAGCGGCTTCCCGCTCAAAGATACCTCCATCCGTTTTTCCACGGGTAGGACGCTTGTGACGCTTGATCATATTAAGATTTTCAACGGTGAGTCGGCCTTTTGAAGGAAAAACCTGCAAAACCTTGCCTGACTTCCCCTTTTCTTTGCCAGCGATCACCATTACGGTATCACTCTTTTTTACATGCAGCCACTTTGCCGCCATTGTCTTATCTCCACATCAAAGAACTTCGGGAGCCAGGGACACGATCTTCATAAAACGCTTTGCACGGAGTTCGCGCGCCACAGGGCCGAAGATACGGGTTCCAATCGGATCGCCAGCAGCATTTACAACCACTGCCGAGTTATTATCGAATCTAATATGCGAGCCATCGGGACGACCAACTTCTTTGGCCGTTCTGACGATAACTGCACGCACGACATCGCCTTTTTTTACCTTCGATGCAGGAATCGATTCCTTTACCGAGCAGATAATAATGTCACCGATACCCGCATATTTACGCTTCGATCCGCCGAGCACCTTGATGCAGCAGAGCTTGCGCGCGCCGGAATTATCAGCTACATCCAGTGTCGTCTGCATCTGGATCATACTTCAGATCTCCTCTATACGCTGACGTACTTTTCAATAATCTCGCGGACTCGCCACCGCTTGTCACGCGAAAGCGGTCTGGTCTCCACGATCAGCACCTTATCGCCCACTTTAGACTCATTTAGTTCATCATGGGCTTTAATTTTAACGCGCCGTTTGATGTACTTTTTGTAAATCGGATGCGCAACCAACTGGTCAAGCTGCACAACGACAGTCTTTTCCATCTTGTCGCTGACCACGATTCCAATCCGGGTTTTTCTATTCCCGCGTTCGATTGCCATGTCCTAATATCCTCGCGAAGACAAATTTATCCCTGCTTTTCTTGCAGGATTGTGTTAACCCGGGCAATATCCCTGCGCACGTCATTAATACGTGACGAATTTTCCAGGTGACCGGTATGAAGTTGAAACTTGAGGGTAAAAAGCTCCTGGTTCAAATCGGACGCTTTCTTCTGCAAATCAGTTGCAGAAAGGTTACGGATTTCACTAGCCTTCATAACCTATCTCCTCACGAATCACAAACTTGGTTTTGATCGGCAGCTTGTGGGCGGCAAGTCGAAATGCTTCACGGGCAACAGATTCTTCAACCCCATGCATTTCATACAATATAACACCAGGACGTACAACCGCAGCCCAACTATCTAAAGAACCTTTACCGCTACCCATACGAGTTTCAGCAGGTTTGCTAGTTAAAGGCTTGTGCGGGAAGACGCGAATCCAGATTTTACCACCACGCTTGACATAGCGGGTCATAGCACGACGTGCTGCCTCGATCTGTCGGGCCGAAACCCATGCACAATCAAGAGACTGAAGACCGAAATCACCAAAATTCAGTTCAGTTCCGCCTGGCGCAGCACCACGCATACGCCCTTTAAATTGCTTTCTATGTTTAACCTTTTTCGGCATCAACATGACGCTTAAACTCCTTGCGAAAACTTATTGCTCGCGAGCGAGGATCTCACCTTTAAAGATAAGAACCTTGATTCCGATAATTCCGTAGGTCGTCTTCGCTTCGGCAAAACCGTAATCAATATCTGCACGCAGAGTATGAAGAGGGACACGACCTTCGCGGTACCATTCCGTACGAGCGATTTCCGCACCACCGAGACGTCCGCTGGAAGTAATCTTGATTCCTTGCGCACCGAATTTGAGTGCCTGCGTCACACTTTTTTTCATTGCCCGTCGGAAAGCTACTCGACGTTCAAGTTGAAGAGCTACGCTTTCAGCGACGAGTTGAGCATCAATTTCAGGCTTGCGCACTTCCTGAATGTTCAAGAAAATTTCTTTATCGGTCAGCTTCGAAAGCTCTTTTTTAAGAGATTCAACTTCCGAACCTTTCTTGCCGATGATGATTCCTGGACGCGCCGCAAAGATATTAACCTTCACTTTATTGGAAGCACGCTCAAGTTCAATCTTAGAAATACCGGCGTGAAACAAGCGCTTCTTCAAATACTCACGCAACTTGATGTCTTCATGCAGCAGCTTTGCGTAATCGGCTGTCGCGAACCATTTGGAATCCCAGGTTTTTATGACCCCGAGACGGAATCCTATTGGATTGACTTTGTGTCCCAAACCATCACCTCCTCTAAGTGGCTATTTATTTCTCCGCCAGGACCACGAGGATGTGGCTGGTCGGTTTACGAATCTTAGTCGCACGGCCTTGTGCTCTTGGGAGGAAACGCTTCAAAACTGGTCCCTGATCGACCATAATCTCTTTGATAAAGAGACGATCGAGATCCGAGACACCCTTCTGCTCAGCATTAGCAACTGCTGAAGTCACCAGCGTCGAGACAATAGCCGCGGCCTTTTGCGGGGAAAACTTTAGAATATTTATGGCCTCTTGAACGGCCTTACCGCGCACCATATCCACAACAAGACGGGTCTTTTGTGGCGACAGACGGGCATAACTCAGTTTGGCTTTGCTTTCCATGGGGCTTCAACTCCTCTGCGGATCTGCTATTTCTTTTTGAGCTTGCTCTTTTTGTCAGCGCCGTGACCATAGAAGGTGCGTGTCGGAGAGAATTCACCGAGTTTATGCCCGACCATATTTTCAGAAACAAAAACCGGCACAAATTTCTTGCCGTTATGAACAGCAAAAGTATAGCCGACAAACTCCGGCAGGATCGTAGAGCGGCGTGACCAGGTCTTGATGACTTTTTTCTGTACATTGTCATCGTTACCAGTGATCTTGCGCGACAAACATTCCTGAACGTAAGGGCCTTTTTTAATTGATCTTGCCACTGCCGTCTCCTCTATAAACGAAATTTAACTTTACTTAACTCTACGACGGACAATAAAGCGATCAGTCCGCTTATTGCCGCGAGTTTTATAGCCTTTAGTCGGTATACCCCAAGGAGTAACGGGATTACGTCCACCGGAGCTCTTACCCTCACCACCACCGTGCGGATGATCCACAGGGTTCATTGCTACGCCGCGGGACTGAGGACGAATTCCGAGCCAGCGGTTACGACCTGCTTTACCTATCTTGACATTTTCATGATCAAGATTGCCAACCTGACCGATAGTCGCACAGCAATCTTGCAGTACGAGCCGAACTTCTCCGGAAGGAAGGCGCAATTGAGCGTACTTTCCATCTTTAGCGGCGATCATTGCATAGGTGCCGGCGCTACGTGCAAGTTGACCACCTTTGCCGACTTTAAGCTCAACATTGTGGACCCAGGTACCTTGCGGAATCGTACGAATCGGCATAGCATTGCCTGGCTTTATGTCTGCACCTTCGCTAGCAATGACAACATCGCCTACTGACAGGCCGTGCGGAGCAATGATATAACGTTTCTCGCCATCAGCATAACAAAGGAGCGCGATGCGTGACGAACGATTCGGGTCGTACTCAATCGATACAACTTTTGCTGGAATTTCTTTCTTGTCACGACGGAAATCGATCAGACGATATCTCCGTTTATGACCGCCACCCATATGTCGACTGGTAATACGACCAGCATTATTACGACCTGTGCTGCGCTTCAGCGCAACAACCAAACTTTTCTCGGGAGTCGTTTTGGTTATTTCGTCAAAAGCTGCTGTAGTCATATGACGACGACCGGGAGAGGTCGGCTTGAATTTTTTTATCGCCATTCTCGTTACTCCGTCTTCGCTTTATACCGGTATCGTCTAGACGCCGAAGAAATCAATTTTGCTTCCCTCAGTGAGGGTCACATAAGCCTTCTTATAATTAGAACGCTTGCCAAAGTTACGTCCGAAACGTTTCTGCTTTCCGGCGATAACGACTGTATTTACCTTGTCGACCTTGACATCAAAAGCTTTTTCAACAGCTTGTTTGATCTCAATCTTATTCGCGTCACGATTCACTTCAAAGACAACTACACGGCCTTTTTCCTGTAAATCACTAGCTTTTTCGGTGATCAAAGGACGCTGTATAATTTGGTGGAGAGGTTTCATCAGACTAACGCTCCTTCCAGATGAGCAACAGCATCTTCAGTAAGAAGCAATGTCCGGTACTTCATAACATCATAGACATTGACTCCATCTGCGCGCAGCACCTTAACATGAGGGAGATTTTTGGCAGAGAGTTCGAGTTTCTGGTTCTCACCGGCAAAAACGACCAGCACATTTTCGTTAGCAAAACGACTCAAGAAATCAGAACAAGCCTTTGTACTGATTTTTTCGAGTTCAATTGCATTGAGAACGGCCAATTTATCCCCTTTAAATCGTGCAGAAAGAGCGCACCGCAATGCGGCCTTCTTCACCTTACGATTAAGCTTGAAGCTGTAATCACGAGGAGTAGGACCAAAAACTGTGCCGCCGCCCACATAGTGAGGAGCGCGGATACAGCCTTGACGTGCACCGCCTGTCCCCTTCTGCTTGAAGGGTTTGCGGCCACCGCCTCGGACTTCAGAACGTCCTTTAGTGTCAGCAGTTCCCTGACGACGCGCCGCTAATTGATAGCGAACCATATCGTGGATCAGGTAACCTTTTACATCGGTATTGAAGACATCATCAGCGAGTTCACGCTCACCGACTTGTTGTCTGTTTATGTCATAAACTGCAATTTTTGCCATGCTTCGTCTCCAAACCCCACAATAGGCCAGGGTGTCTATTTCTTCTTGACCTTGATCCCTTTGCTGATCGTTACCAAGCCATTCTTCGGACCTGGAATTGCCCCCTTGACAAGAATAAGATTCTTCTCAGGACGAATTTCAATAATCTGAAGATTTTGCGTCGTAACACGCACATTGCCCATTTGACCAGCCATCTTTTTCCCTTTAAAAACCCGGGAAGGCCAAGCACTGGCACCAATACCACCGGCATGGCGATGAAACATTGAGCCATGAGTAGCACGACCGCCAGAGAAGTTCCAGCGCTTGATTACACCCTGAAAGCCTTTACCTTTACTTGTTCCAGTGACGTCAATAACATCACCGGCAGCAAAGATTGACTCACAAGAAATCGTTGAACCGACTGTAATCTCATCGCTATTGTCAACGCGAAGTTCGCGCAGATACTGAAAGGCGCCTTGACCTGCTTTGCGGAAATGCCCCATTTCAGGTTTGTTGACGCGCTGATTCTTCTTCGCGCCAAAACCGACCTGAATCGCAGAATAACCATCGGTCTCTACGGTCTTTTTCTGCAAAACAACACATGGTCCGGCTTCTACAACCGTCACCGGAATACGGCGACCGTCCGTCATAAAGACCTGTGTCATTCCCAGTTTTTTACCCAGAATTCCTTTTATCATTGTGCTACCCTTAAGCGAATTGTCGCATTGGTCTCTAGAGTTTAATTTCGACATCAACCCCGGCCGACAGGTCGAGTTTCATCAGTGCATCGACTGTCTGCTGCGTTGGTTCCAAGATGTCTAGCAAACGCTTATGCGTGCGCATTTCAAATTGCTCACGACTGGTCTTATCTACATGCGGCCCACGTACGACGCAATATTTATTAATAATGGTCGGTAACGGAATTGGTCCCGCAACCCGAGCGCCTGTCCGCTTTGCCGTATCGACAATTTCGCTGACCGACAAGTCGAGCAACTTATGATCATATGCTTTTAATCTGATGCGTATTTTCTGACTCGACATGACTCTTGTCCTCAATTACTCGATAATTTCGGCAACGACACCCGCGCCGACAGTGCGACCACCTTCGCGAATGGCGAAGCGCAGTTCTTTGTCCATCGCAATCGGGGTGATCAG